>JAFUMG010000053.1 GCA_017473225.1 Oscillospiraceae bacterium
ACAATTGTCACAATCACGGTGTCATCCTGAGCGAGCGAAGCGAGTCGAAGGATCTTGGCACTGTCGTGACCGCAAATGTGGCTGTAAATGCGTGGATTCTTCGACTCCGCTACGCTCCGCTCAGAATGACATTTCTGTTACATTGTACGTTTTACTGGCGTGCTTACTAAAGCCGATAACCTAAAATCAAATAAATGCGGGCGTGGTGGAATTGGTAGACTCGGTGGATTTAGGTTCCTCTGCGTAAGCGTGCAGGTTCGAGTCCTGTCGCCCGCACCAAAAAGAAGAGCACCCTTCGGGGTGCTCTTTTTTGGTATGGAAGCTGGACTCGAACCCACTTTTATGCGGCAGTCCGGTGGACTGCCGCTCGATTCCGGCTCGACGGAATCGACTCCTTTATTTTCTCCCCCACCGGGGGAGAAAATGCAAATCGAGTCCTGTCGCCCGCACCAAAAAAGAGCACCCTTCGGGGTGCTCTTTTTTGGTATGGAAGCTGGACTCGAACCCACTTTTATGCGGCCCGGCGGGTCAAATCCTGTAAAATCTTACCGGGAAATGAAGTTTGGACTAGATTCAGGAAATATTGTGTGCTATACTTAGAGTGTGTTATTGCCAGATAACGCCGGATGTAAACTCAGACCGTCCGCGGCATGGCCCGGACGGACATAAGGTTTATTGAGAATTCTGTAAGGAAGGTGAGCAATTGGAAAACTATACGAAGTATAAGTTGAAGGCAGCGGAAGAGCTGGCGCCGTTCCTGGCCGGTACGGACAACCTGTTCGTCATTGCCTGCAACAAGTGTTTCAAGGAATTTGAGACCACTGATGAACCTGATTGCGACGCGTTTAAGAAAATCGCCGCCGAACACGGAAAGACGGTCACCGGCAGCGCCCGGATCGATTTTCTGTGCAACAAGACCCAGACCGCCAAGAAGCTGCAGGACCTGATCCCCGAGGGTACCCAGAGTATTTTCGTGGCCAGCTGCGGCCTCGGCATTCAGACCGTTGCCGGCCTGGCAGACGTACCTGTGTACGCCGCCAGCAATTCTCTGAATTATACGGGTCACCACGGCATGGCGCTGACCAAGAAGGCCTGCGACGCCTGCGCCCAGTGCTACCTGAACATCACCGGCGGCATCTGCCCCGTGGTGGACTGCTCCAAGAGCCTGCTCAACGGCCAGTGCGGCGGCGCCAAGGACGGCAAGTGCGAGGTGGACCCCAATAAGGACTGCGCCTGGGAAAAGATCCAGCAGCGCCTGGAAAAGCAGGGCCGTCTGGCCGAGCTGAAGAGCCAGCCCGTCCAGCTCCGGGACTACTCCAAGGTGAATTTCAAGGTCATCAACGAATACGTCAAGTCCATCCGCGACAGCCGCTTCGCCGGCTACTACGGCGGCATCCACCCCTCCGAGCATAAAGAATATTCCGAGAACAAGGCTCTGGTCCGTTTCCCCGAGCCCGAGACCGCGGTGATCCCCCTGTCCATGCATCTGGGCGCTCCCGCGAATGCCATCGTCAATGTGGGCGACCATGTGGACGTGGGCCAGAAGATCGCGGAAGCCGCCGGCTTCATCAGCGCGCCTGTCCACTCCAGCGTCAGCGGCACCGTCATCGCCATTGAGGACCGCCCCCATGCCACCCGCGGCATGTGCCCCGCCATCGTCATCGCCAATGACGGCAAGGGCACCATCCACGAATCCGTCAAGCCCAACAAGCCCCTGGAGGAGCTGACTCCCGACGAGATCATTAACATCGTCAAGGAGGCCGGCATCGTGGGCATGGGCGGTGCGGGCTTCCCCACCTACGTCAAGCTGAAGCCTAATAAGCCCATCGACGCCGTGCTGGTCAACGCCTGCGAGTGCGAGCCCATGCTGACCGCCGACCATCAGGTCCTGCTGCAGTATGCCGACGACATCATCTATGGTCTGAAGGCCGAGATGAAGACCGTGGCCGCTCCCAGAGGCGTCATTGTCATCGAGGACAACAAGCCCGACGCCATCGCCCTGCTCCAGAGCAAGGCCGAGAACGAGGAGGGCATCGAGGTCTGCGTCGCCCGGACCAAGTACCCCCAGGGCGGTGAAAAAATGCTCATCAAGCGGGTCCTGGGCCGGAGCGTTCCCAGCGGCGGCCTGCCTGCCGATGTGGGCGCCTGCGTCAGCAACGTCTCCACCGTCAAGGCCATCGCCGACGCCCTGAAGACCGGTATGCCCCTGATCGAGCGTGTGACCACCATCACCGGTCCCTACATCCCCAACCCCGGCAACTTCATCGTGAAGATCGGCACTTCCGCCGCTGATCTCATCGCCCACTGCGGCGGCATCGCCCCCGGCGATGTGACCGTCAAGGCCGGCGGCCCCATGATGGGCTTCGTCCAGAAGAGCCTAGATGTTCCCGTGATGAAGGGCTCCAACGGCTTCATCGCCATCGACGCCGACCATTCTACCGCCGTGGAGTGCATCAAGTGCGGCCGCTGCGTGGATGTGTGCCCCATGGAGCTGAAGCCTCTGTACTTCGCCAAGTACGCCGACGCCGAGGACTGGGCCAGCGTCAAGGCGGAGAATGTCATGGACTGCATGGAATGCAGATGCTGCGAAGCCATCTGCTCCTCCAAGATCCCGCTGCTTAGCAAAATCAAGGCCGGCAAGGCCGCTGTAAGGGGGATGAAGTAATATGTTGATCACCGAACTGAAAAATAAGGACACCATCCTGTCTCTGGTCAGCGGCAAGGTCTTCATCATCAACTGCCACGGCTGCAAGGATATCCACTTCCCCGAGCAGGAGGCTGAGGCGCTCCAGAAGGAGCTGGCCGCCGGCGGCAATGTCACCGGCATCTTCACCACGGATTACATCTGCAATCCGGAGAACCTGAAGCTGCGCCTTGGCTACCATGCCGAGGCCATCGCCCAGGCCGACATGATCCTGGTGTTCTCCTGCGGCGTCGGCGTTCAGACCGTTGCCGCGGCTTACGAGGACAAGAAGGTCTGCGCCGCCTGCGACACCTACGCGCTGCCCGGCTACCAGGGCGTGACGCCCCTGGAGCACGACTGCAAGCAGTGCGGCGAGTGCTTCCTGAATCTGACCGGCGGCATCTGCCCCCTGACCGCCTGCTCCAAGAGTCTGGTCAACGGCCAGTGCGGCGGCGCCAAGGACGGCAAGTGCGAGGTGGACCCCGATATGGAGTGCGGCTGGGAGCGCATCATGCGCCGGCTGGCTCAGGTGGGCCGCCTGGACGCCCTGAAGTGCCCCGTCCAGGTGCGCAACTACGCAACCGACGATGAAGTCAAATCCAAATAAATTAATATTGATTGGAGTAATTGATAATGAGAATTACCGAGTTATTTGATAACGGTGAATTTGTCGTTACCGCGGAAGTGGGCCCTCCCAAGGGTATCAGCGCAGACCATGTGGTGGAAGAGGCCAAGACTTACCTGAGCGGCATCACCGCCGTGAACGTCACCGATAACCAGTCCTCCGTCATGCGTATGGGCAGCCTGCCCGCCTGTGTCGCCCTGAAGAACGCGGGCCTGACCCCCATCCTGCAGCTGACCTGCCGGGACCGGAACCGCATCGCCCTCCAGTCCGAGCTGCTGGGCGCCGCCATGCTGGGCATCGACAACATCCTGTGCCTGACCGGCGACCACACCAAGATGGGCGACCATCCCGGCGCCAAGCCCGTTTTCGACCTGGATTCCGTCTCCCTGCTGCACACCGCCTGCCAGCTGGAGAAGGGCGTGGACCTGGCCGGCAACCCCCTGGTGGGCGAGGCTCCCAAGTTCGCTAAGGGCGCCGTCGTTTCCCCCTGCTCCGACTCCGTGGACGCCCAGCTGGCGAAGATGGAGCGCAAGGTCATGGCCGGCGCCGAGTATTTCCAGACTCAGGCCGTCTTTGATTCCGAGAAGTTCATCCAGTTCATGGAGAAGGCCAAGCAGTTCGGCAAGCCCGTGCAGCTGGGCGTCATCATCCCCAAGTCCGCCGGCATGGCCAAGTTCATGAACAAGAACGTGGCCGGCGTCCATGTTCCCCAGTGGATGATCGATGAGCTGGCCGCCGACAAGGAGAAGGCCAAGGCCGGTATCACCGGCGTGGAGCTGGCTGCCAAGGTCATCAAGGAGTGCCGTCCCTACTGCCAGGGTCTGCACATCATGGCCCTGGGCTGGGAAGCCAAGGTCCCCGAGCTGCTGAAGCAGGCCGGCATCTGATACTATTTTCAAATTGAATATCAGTATGGTATTCCAAAAAATCACGAAAGCGGAGTGGATCTTCCACTCCGCTTTTTGTTGTTCTCATTGCGAAAAGCAGCACCGTAGGGGCGACCCTTGCGGTCTTGAATTTAACAGCGCGCCAAACTATACTCCGTTCTTTTCCGCGGGGATCCTCCGCTGGAGAAGCTTCACCAACTCCACGATGGGGATCACCAACACCGCGAGGCCCAATGCCGCGGCGTATTCCGCCCAGCTGATGGGGGTGAAGCCGAAGGCGCCCGCGATGGCGGGGACCTCCAGCACCAGGGTCGTCAGGGCCAGGGAACCCACCATGGCGGCCCAGAGCACCTTGTTGTGGCTCCCCAGGCGGAAGACACTGCCACGCTGGGAGCGCATGTTGAAGGCGTGGAAGATCTCGCACATGGACATAGTCAGGAAGGCCATGGTCATGCCGTCGGGACTGACGCCCCGGGGCATGGCGAAGCGGCCCACCTCGAAGCAGTGGCCCAGGATGTAGGAGGCGATGGTGATCACCGTCACCAGCACCCCCTGATAGCCGATGTCGAAGCCCATCCCCCCGGCGAAGATCCCCTCTTTCGGGTCTCTGGGGGGACGGCTCATGGCGTCGGGCTCCGCCTTTTCCAGCCCCAGGGCCAGAGCCGGGAAGCAGTCGGTGACCAGATTGATGAACAGCAGGTGGACGGGATCCAGCAGGGTGAAGCCCAGGAAGGTGGACACCACCACCCCCAGCACCTCGCTCATATTGGCCCCCAGCAGGAACTGGATGGCCTTGCGGATGTTGTCGTAGATCCTCCGGCCCTCCCCCACGGCGGAGACGATGGTGGCGAAATTGTCGTCGGCCAGTACCATATCCGCCACGTTCCTGGTCACGTCGGTGCCGGTGATGCCCATGCCCACGCCGATATCCGCGGATTTGATGGAGGGGGCGTCGTTGACACCGTCGCCGGTCATGGCGGTGACGGCCCCCGCCGCCTTCCAGGCGGTGACGATGCGGACCTTGTGCTCCGGCTGGACCCGGGCAAAGACGCTGTAGCGAGGGATCTCGCTGTCCGGGATCCCATCCAGCTCCCCGCCGGTGATGGCCTGGGACCCGTCGGAAATGATGCCCAGCTCCTTCGCGATGGCCACGGCAGTATCCTTATTGTCACCGGTGATCATCACCGGGCGGATGCCCGCGGCCCGGCATTCCCCGATGGCGGCCTTCACCTCCGGCCGCACCGGGTCCATCATCCCCGCCAGACCGATGAAGCAGAGATCCCGCTCCAGATATTCCGGGGCATTGTCCCCGGGCCGCTCCGCCCAATCCCGCTTCGCCGCCGCCAGCACCCGCAGGGCCCTGCCGGCGAAGGCCCTGTTTGTTGCCAAAATCTCCGCCCGCTTTTCGCCGGTCATGGGCCTGACTTCTCCGTCCTCCAGCCAGCAGACGCACCGATCCAGCACCTCGTCGGGGGCGCCCTTGGTGTACTGGACGAAGCCGCCGTCCAGGGCGTGGACCGTGGACATCATCTTCCGGGCGGAGTCGAAGGGGGCCTCGTCGATCCGGGGCTGAGCGGCTTCCAGATCGCCCTTGCGCAGCCCCAGGGTCTTCGCGAAGCTGACCAGCGCCGCTTCCGTGGGCTCTCCCTCGGCTTCCCCCTGTTCATTCAGCGCCGCGTCGGAGCAGAGGGCCATGGCCGCGGCCAGCAGGCGGGTATCTCCCGTATGCTCCACCACGGTCATTTTGTTCTGGGTCAGGGTGCCGGTCTTGTCGGAGCAGATCACCTGGGTGCAGCCCAGGGTCTCCACCGCCGTCAACCGCCGGATCACCGCGCTGCGCTTCGACATATTGGTCACGCCGATGCTCAGCACCACGGTCACCACCGTGGCCAGTCCCTCGGGGATCGCCGCCACCGCCAATGACACCGCCACCATGAAGGTCTCCAGGATCACCTTCAGCTCGAAGGACCCCGCCGCTACCAGATTGAAGATAAAAATGAACAGGCAGATCCCCAGCACCAGCTTGCTCAGAGTGGTGCCCAGCCGGTCCAGCTTCCGCTGCAGCGGCGTCTGCTCCTCGGCCGTCTGGGCCAGGGCTCCGGCGATCTTCCCCATCTCCGTGTCCATGCCGGTGCGGGTGACCAGGGCCCTGCCCCGGCCGTAGACCACGGTGGAGCCCATGTAGCACATGTTTTTCCGGTCCCCCAGGGGGATATCCGCCCCATCCCCCTGGCTCAGCGCGGCGGTGATCTTGTTCACCGGCACGGACTCCCCGGTGAGGGCCGCCTCCTCGATCTTCAGGCTGGCGCTTTCCAGGATCCGCCCGTCGGCGGGCACCGCGTCCCCCGCTTCCAATATCACGATATCCCCGGGCACCAGCCCGTCGGAAGGGAGCACCATCTGCTTTCCATCCCGCAGGACCTTGCAGGTGGCCGCGGTCATGGTCCGCAGGGCTTCGATGGCCGCTTCGGCCTTGCTCTCCTGGATCACCCCCAGCACCGCGTTCAGCACCACGACCACCAGAATGATCCCCACCTCCGCCAGACTCTCCCCGGCGATGAGGTTGGTAACGGCGGAGACACCCGCCGCCGCCATCAGGATGATCAGCATGGGGTCCCGGATCTGCTCCAGGAACCGCCGGAGCAGCGTGGGCTTTTCAGCAGCTTTCAGGCAGTTGGGGCCATGCTTTTCCAGCCTTTTTCGGGCTTCGGCACTGCTGAGCCCGCCGGGGGCGGCGTCCAGCTCCCCCAGGACCTCTTCCGTGGAACGGATGTACTCCCGTTTCATGACGCGTCCTCCTTCACAGGAATGATACTGCTATTATATTATTGAAAAAGAGGCCCCATGCCCGAAAACCGGACGGGAGCCTCATTCTTTTTGACTTTCCCTCTTCCCTGTGATACACTGGATCTATCCAAAAAACGACAGGGAGGAAACCAAAATGGACATCAAGGAAAAGATCGAGCAGGCTGTGAAGAAGCTGACCAGCGACAAGCAGCTGCTGGCGAAATTTGAGAAGAACCCGGCGTCGGTGATCGAGGAACTGATCGGCGTGGACCTGCCCGACGACCAGGTGAATCAGATCATCGACGGCATCAAGGCCAAGATCAGCCTGGACAAGCTCGGCAGCGCCCTGGGCGGGTTGTTTAAGAATTAAATCAGGGTTTCGCGGACCGTTGCGCAGCGCGCCAACCAAAACGCATGTCATTGCGAGCCAGTCCGCAGACTGGCGTGGCAATCTCCCGCGGTGACGCACCACGGTTAGATGTGAGAAAGCCTTAGTGTTTCCTTAAAAGCTGCTGTTCCTATTATTGCAGGTTCACGGAAAATCCGGGGGATTGCCACGCCAGCGTGCGCGCTGGCTCGCAATGACAGTGATAGTCGGTACCCGGGTGTGCCAATTCGCATTCAAAATCCCTCACTCCCTTACCAACACGCAAAAACTCCCGCGGCGGAGCCGCGGGAGTTCCTTATTTACGTCTTGCGGATGAATTTCTCCTTGCACCGGGGGCAGGTGATGGCGATCTTGCCCTTTCCCCGGGGGACCCGGACGCTCTGGCGGCACCGGGGGCAGTCGTAATACCGGTGGTCCCGGTCCTTAATCCGGTCAAAGAATTGCAGGAATTTCCGGTTTTCCTGGTAACGCTTGTAGGTATTGCGGGACATGCTGCGGCAGATGGCCCAGATCATCAGGCCATAGGAAACGGCGGTCAGCAGCAGGTTCACCACAGCCACCTGCACAAATCCGGCGATCAGGCAGATGACCAGCGCCGCCACCAGGATGGTCATGTTGAGTTTGTCCGTGCCGTACCGGCCTGCCATGAAGCGCTGCATTCCCGCAGACAGCTTCTGAAAGAACTGTCGAAACATAACGATTATCACCTTGCTGATTGGAATAGTTATATTATATTTCAAATATCGCGGATTTCAACCGGGTCCGCCCATTATTTACGGATTGTTTAATTTTTGCTTAAGATAGAAACCGAAAAAACTCCCCCTTGGCGAAGCGGGAGAAATATGATATACTGGGTCGAAAGATGACGAAGGAGATGAGGCTTTGCAGACGCAGACCGGGAAAAGAGGACGGCTGACCCGTATTTTGTCCATCGGCGCCCTGGCGGTGCTGATCCTGACGGTGGTCATCACGTTTCTGAGCCTGTCCTATTTTGAGACCGACCCCAAGGGGCAGCTGGCGTCCCTGGCCGAAGATCCTCTGGAACTGCCCACGGAGCCCCCCGCCGAGACGGCGCCCCCGGAGACGGAGCCCCCCGTCACCGAGCCGCCGCTGCTGGACCTGCCCCTGAATCCCTACGGCGACCTGGATTTCCAGTATGAGGGCCGGTATCTCAAGTGCCTGCGGACCGAGACCGTCACCGGCATCGACGTCTCCGCCCACCAGCAGGAGATCGACTGGGCCAAGGTCGCGGCCTCCGGCGTGGATTTCGCCATGGTCCGCGTGGGCTACCGGGGCTACGAAAGCGGCAAGCTGGTGGTGGACCCCTACGCCGAAGCCAATCTGGTGGGCGCGGCGGAAGCGGGATTGGAGACAGGCGTATATTTCTTCTCCCAGGCCCTGAACGTGGAGGAAGCCCTGGAGGAGGCGGCATTCCTGCTGGAAGCCATCGCCGACTATGAGATCACCATGCCGGTGGTCTTCGACTGGGAGACCGTCCACGACGAAAGCGCCCGGAGCAAAGAGATGGACCCCCGGACCCTGACGGACTGCGCCCTGGCCTTCCTGGGCGCCGTGGAGGAGGCGGGCTATACGCCCATGATCTATTTCAACACCTACCAGTCCCGGAACCTGCTGTATCTGGAGGAGCTGAAGGATTATGAGTTCTGGCTGGCCATGTACACCAGCCGCATGGATTTCCCCTACGCGGTGAAAATGTGGCAGTACACCGACACCGGCCGTGTCCCCGGCATCAGCGGCAACGCGGATATCAATGTCTATTTCCCCGAGGTGGGATGATATGAAAAACCGACGCTTTGGAAGCGTCGGTTTTTTTGTTGCGGTGCATAAAAAATATGCTGGCTCGCAATGACGTACTTCTTTCCACCTTACCCCCGGATCAATTCCTCGAACACCGGCAGGCTTTTTTGGATCATCTCATAGCTGACGCAGTAGCAGATCCGGAAATAGCCGGGGCAGCCGAAGCCGTCGCCGGGGACCAGCAGCAGGTCCTTCTCCTTGGCCTTTTCGGAGAAGCGGACAGCGTCGCCGCCGGGGGCCTTGATGAATAGGTAGAAGGCGCCGTCGGGCTTGGCCATTTCGTAGCCCATGGCCGTCAGCCCCTCGTAGAGAGCCCGCCGGTTGCGGTCGTAGCTTTCCAGATCCGGCCGCAGGTGGGTGCACCGGGCGATCACCTTCTGCCACAGGCTGGGGGCGCAGACATGGCCGCAGGCCCGGGCCGCGCCGGCCACGGCGGCATAGACCGCCCCGGCATCCGCCGCCTGGCGGGGGACATACACATAGCCGATCCGCTCGCCGGGGAGGGACAGGCTCTTGGAGTAGGAATAGCAGACGATGGTATTGGGGTAGATATTGGGGATGAAGGGGGCCGTGCAGCCGTAGGTCAGCTCCCGGTAGGGCTCGTCGGCCACGATGTAGATGGGATGGCCGAATTCCTCCCCCTTCCGCGTCAGCACCGCCCCCAGCTTTTGGAGCGTCTCTTCGGTGTAGACCACGCCGGAGGGATTGTTGGGGGAGTTGACGATGACGGCCTGGGTGTTGGGGGTCAGCATGGCCTCCAGCCGCTCCAGATCGATCTGGAAGCCCGGCACATCGGGGGGGACCACCCGGAAGGTCGCCCCGGTGCCCTCCACGAAGGGCTTGTACTCCGGGAAATAGGGGGCGATGGCCAGAATCTCCGCCCCGGGCACCGCCAGCGCCCGGAAAACCGCCACCAGCTCCGGCGCCGCGCCGCAGCCGATGAACAGGTCCGATGCCCGGACCCCGGCGTCATACCGGGCGTTCAGGTCGTCGGCAATGGCCTGCCGGGTGGCCAGATCGCCCACGGCGGAGGTATAGCCATGGACCGCCAGGGAATCGGTGTCGCTCAGGACCTGCCGGATGGTCTCATTGACCTCCGGAGGCGAGGGGATGGACGGATTGCCCAGGGAATAGTCGTAGACATTTTCCCGGCCCACAACAGCCGCCCGCTGGCAGCCATATTCAAACAGATCCCGGATGCAGGACCGGTTGGCGCCCAAAGCATAGGATGTTTCGTTGATCATGGATATTACCTCCTTTAGGAATGAAGGATGAATAATTGTGGTATGCCTTCGGCATATTTTAAAACCGTCGCGAAGCGACACCTTCATTATTCATCATTCATTATTCAATATTCATTATTCATTCATTACAAATACAGCGCCTTCGCCGGGTGGTAGGGCTGGGGCTTATAAGTAACGGAGCCGATGGGCTTTCCCTCGATGCCGTATTTGGGATTGTAGCCGAAGAGGTTGATGTACCGGTCCAGGTCGTCCTTTTCCTTCTCCATCTCCTCCATCACCGCCACGGTGGCCAGCACATCGTCCACCGCCCGGTGGGAATTGCAGACCCGGTCCGAAAGGCCGTAGGCCTCAATGGCGCTGCACAGCTTGTGGGGATAGTCGTGCCGGTCCTTGTAGACCGTCAGCAGGTCCAGCTTGTCCTTGCCCTTCAGGATCATGGGATCCCCGTCCCGCAGCAGGAAATAGTACAGAAAGCTCAGGTCAAAATGGGCGTTGTAGGCAAGCAGCAGGGTATTCCCCCCGATCATCTCCCCGATGTCCCGGGCCACCCGGGTCTTGGGCAGGCCCCGCTCCCGCAGATCCTGGGTGGTGATGCCGGTGAGCTCCTGGATCTTCGGCGGCACGAAGCCCCCGGGAGACAGCGAGATCAGCTCGTCATACTCCCGGACCACCGCGGTCGCCCCGTCCCGCCGCTCCACCACCACGGCGGCGAATTCGATGATCTCGTCCCGGCTGTATTGGAGCCCGGTGGTCTCCGTATCGAACAGCACCAGCCGGTCATATCTGGCAAAAAGCTTCTCAAATTGAGCCATTTTGTTTCTCCTTGTATTTTGGATTTTTCAGGATCGTAGGGGCGTGCATTGCACGTCCGTGCGGCACCCAGTTACGTATTCGCCGAATCCAATGCGAATTCGCGGCATTGATATGCCGGACGAGCGATGCTCGCCCCTACGGTGGCATATGAAAGGCGAACTCGAAACGACATTCATCTTTCCCGGGCCAGGTCCAGGGCGCGGCGGTATTTGCTCTTAAGCTCCGGCTTCAGGCCGAACTCCGCCGCCAGCTGCCGGGCGAAGGCCACGGCGGCTTCCTCGCTGCCGGATTTCAGCTCCACTTCCACCTCGGTGAAGGGCAGCTCCCTCCCGCCGCCCAGCAGGACGCCCCGGTCCAGGGCCAGCTCCGCGGTGAAATCCTCGCCCTCGATCATCCCCGCCAGCCGGGTGAACCGGGCGGCGCAGACCTCCGTCACGCCCCCGGCGGTGAGCACCAGCAGCTCCCTCGGCGCGCCGATGGCGCAGAGGGCGTCGATGCCGCTGAGGATATCGGGGCACCGGGCCTCCCATTCCCCCCGGGAGCCGTCGGGCAGGGGCGTTTTCAGGGTGCAGACCGACTGGCCGTTTTCCATCCGCCGCCGGAGGGTCCAGCGAAGGGGGCTGAGTCTGGCATCGGGGGTGTCGTAATAGGTCGTCTCCATGGCGATGGGCGTCAGATCCCGATAGCGGTCCTGAAGAGACGCGAAAGCCCCCTCGTCCGCGGCGTATTTCAATTCAAATTCCCGTCCCATGGGATTACCTCCTCTTGATCGCTGCCAGTGATTTTATTGGCGTTCAAATTGTAGTTTGGCGTTCCCTTACGCACCGTAGCTGTCATCCCGAGCGGAATGAAATGGAGTCGAGGGATCTACGCATTTCGTTGAGATTTGCAGTAAAATCGGTGCCAAGATCCCTCGACTCGCTGTCGCTCGCTCGGGATGACAGCGTTGTTGGTAATTTGCAGACTGTACGACAAACTCCAATTCAATTTCCCCACCATTATACACCGCCCTATTCTGGGATGCAAGAAACTTTCTGCGCCGCTCCCCTTCCGACAGAATAATTTCCGCCGCCGTGATAGGATTTTCCTACCAAATTTACGAAAGGCTGTGGTACGAATGATGACAACCATCGAAACCTATGTGCGGCGGGGCAGCGGGAGGATCCGGCGTTTGGCGGTGGACCCCCGGGCGCGGCTGGCCGGGAAGGTGGTGCTGTATTTCTCCGCGGGACTGGTGCTCAGCGCGGCGAGCCTGGCCAATGCCGCCCAGCCCCTGGCTCTGGGCGCGCTGCTGGCCCTGTCCGGGTGGCCGGCGGTTTTGGCGGCGCTGGGAGGCTGCGCCGGGTATCTGCTCTTCTGGGGCGGGGCGGGGCTCCAGGGTCTGGTCTGGCTGGGGGTCGGGCTCCCCGCGGCGCTGGTCCTGAACCGGCGGAAAATCGTGGAGGAGGTGCCGCTGCTGATGCCCGCTATCGGGGGGCTCATCGTCTCCGCCGTGGGGCTGGCCTTTCAAATATTTCGAAACGACGCCACCTCGGTACCCATTTATTTGCTGCGGGTCGCCCTTGCCGCGCTCTCCGCCGGGCTGTTCCCCCTGGCCCGCCAGCGGCGGGACCCGGTGGCCGGCTGGCTGGGGGCGGGAGTATTCGTGCTGGCCCTGGCCCAGATCGCGCCGGTCCCGAAGCTGAGCCTTGGGTATCTGGCCGGGGGGATGCTGGCCGCCGGCGGGGCCTTTCCCGCCGCGGCCCTGGCGGGGCTGGCCCTGGACCTGGCCCAGATCACCGCCACCCCCATGACGGCGGTGCTGTGCCTGGCCTACATGACCCGCCTGATCCCCGGGCAGAGCAAGCTGCTGCGCTATGGCGCGCCGGGGGCAGTCTACCTGCTGGTCATGGGGCTCTGCGGCATCCGGGACCCGGTCCCGGCGGTGCTGCTGGCGGCGGGGGGCGGCCTGGGGGTATTCCTGCCTCCAGCCCCGGAGCTGACCCACCGCCGGGGGGAGACGGGCTTTGCCCAGGTGCGGCTGGAGCTGATGGCGGGGGTCTTCTCCCAGACCCAGCAGCTCCTGCTGGAGGATGGGGACGGCCCCATCGATGAAAGCGCCCTGCTGGTCCGGGCCCGGGAGCGTGCCTGCGGCGGCTGCCCCTGCCGCAAAAGCTGCCGGGACCGGCTGTCTCCCCTGCCAACAAATCTGCTCCACCGGCCGCTGATGGACCAGTTCAGCGTCAATGTCCCCTGCCGGAAGCCCGCCCGGCTGGTGCTGGAGCTGCGGCGGGCCCAGGAGCAGCTGCGCAGCATCAAGGCCGACCGGGACCGGCGGGAGGAATACCGCTGGGCGCTGATCCAGCAGTACCAATTCCTGTCCGAATACCTGCGGCAGCAGGCGGACCAGCTGCCCCGCCGGGGGGAGAAGCTCCGCCTGCGGTTCACCCCAGAGGTGGCCGTCACCGCCGTAGGCCGGGAGGAGGCCAACGGGGACCGGTGTATCTGGTTCTCCGGCACCGGGGGCAGATACTATATTATATTGTGCGACGGCATGGGCACCGGCCTGGGGGCCGCCCAGGAGGGCCAGACCGCCGCGTCCATGCTGCGCCAGATGCTCACCGCGGGATTCCCGGCGGAGTACGCCCTGCGGAGCATCAACAGCCTGCTGGCCCTCCGGGGCCGGGCGGGGGCCGTGACGGTGGATCTGGCGGAGCTGCGGCTGGATACGGGCCGGGTCCGGCTGTATAAATGGGGCGCCGCCCCCAGCTGGCTGCTGCGGGGCGGCGTCAGTGAAAAAGTCGGGACAGCCGGGCCTCCTCCCGGCCTGTCGGTGACGGAGGGCCGGGAGACGGTGGAGCGGCTGTCCCTTGGTCGGGGAGAGGTGCTGATCCTTACCAGCGACGGCGTGGACGGAGAGGATGCCCTGCGCCATATTTCTGAGGTGTCCGCAGCGGCGCCTGGGGAGATGGCGGAGAAGCTGCTGGAGCTGGGCTGCGGGGAGCTGCAGGACGACGCCACGGTAGCCGTGGTGCGCCTGATCCCCGGCGCCTTGTCTACATAATACCACCGCATTTTTAAGAAAGCTGTCGAAACACAAGATGTGGGATAAGGAAATGTAGAATTTCCCCAATATCTGGTGAAAGGAAGAAAATCAGGGGGATATGTTGGGGATGATGCATAATATACAGCGTCCCAGGCAAAGAACCCGGCACCCGATGATAGGTGGGGGCACATTGTAGTTTGGCGCTCTGTCTCGGCATCGCAATGCAAAATTCAAAATGCAAAATGCAAAATAAAGGTGTGCGCAAAGCGCACAATTTAAATGATTTCCGCAGGAAATACCACAATTTTGCATTTTGCATTCACCATTCTACATTTCGCGCTATGCGCGTTAAACTACAATTTCCAAGGGCGTTTCGGGGAAACCCGGAGCGTCCTTTTGGCATTATTGATGAAACCGGGGGCCACGGGGCGGGCGGAGTGGATATAACTTACAAATTATGAATAAACATGTATAAATCATTGACATATCCTGTAAATCGATGTATAATCTGTGCATATATTTTCAACTAATAAACTGGAAAGAGTGTATGTGTTATGACCAGTGTGTTTATTGACGGCAGCGCGGGCACCACAGGTCTGCGGATCGCGGACCGGCTGGCTGCCCGGCAGGACCTGGAGCTGATCCATCTGCCGGAGGAGCTGCGCAAGGATAACGGCGCCCGGCGGGACGCCATCGCCGCCGCGGATATCGTCTTTTTGTGCCTGCCCGATGGGGCGGCCATCGAGGCGGTGGCCCTGGCCGAGGGCTCCAAGGCCAGGATCATCGACACCTCCACCGCCCACCGGGTCGATCCCGCCTGGGCCTACGGCTTCCCGGAGCTGACGGGAATGCGTGAGAAGATCGTCAATTCCGCCCGTATCGCCAATCCCGGCTGCCACGCCAGCGGCTTCGTGGCCCTGGTGGCGCCCCTGGTGGAGCAGGGCATCCTGAGCCCCGACGCGGCCCTGACCGCCTTCTCCCTGACGGGCTATTCCGGCGGCGGCAAGAAGATGATCGCGGAATATGAATCCCCGGACCGAAGCGGCCTGCTGAAGGGCCCCCGGCAGTACGGCCTGACCCAGAAGCACAAGCACCTGCCCGAGATGGTCAAGGTCTGCGGCCTGAACGCCCCGCCGGTGTTCTGCCCCATCGTGGGGGATTTCTACAGCGGCATGGAGGTCACCGTCCCCCTCTTCGCCCGGGACCTGAAGGGCGGCATTGAGGACATCAAGGCCCTGTACCGAAGCTACTACGCTTCCGGCCTGGTCCATTACACGGACTGCGCCGACCCCGACGGGATGCTCTCCGCCGCGGCCTTCTCCGGGCGGGACGATATGGAGGTCTCCGTCTTCGGCAATGACGACCGGATCATCCTGGTATCCCGGTTCGACAACCTGGGCAAGGGTGCCTCCGGCGCGGCCATCCAGAATATGAACCTCCTGTTGGGCGTCGACGAGACCACGGGACTGAATGTTTGAAGCAAAGCCTTCCCTCAAATTGTAGTTTGTCGCACTGGCGCGGGAGCGCCCATGGCTTCCCCCGGGGGGAAGCTGTCGCCGCCGCAAGGCGGTGACTGATGAGGAATGCGGGCGGAAAATTTATGTTTTCGCATCTGTATCAGGCCTTTTCCGGACTTCAGTGCACGCCATTCCTCATCCGACCTCGCTTTGCTCGGCCACCTTCCCCCCGGGGGAAGGTACGCGGCTTCGCCGCTAAGAGAACGACAAACCACAATTTGCAACTTCCCCTTTCTGAACAGCCCGGGGTTCCGGGACTGAATACCATCATGAACGAAAGAAGAGATATTATGAAACTGATCCCCGGCGGCGTGTGTGCCGCGGCTGGCTTTAAAGCGAACGGTGTCCACTGCGGCATCCGGAAGAACCACTCCAAGAAGGACCTGGCCCTGATCGTCAGCGACGTGCCCGCTTCCGCGGCGGCTGTCTATACCACCAACCTGGTCAAGGGCGCGCCCCTGACCGTCACCAAGGCCAACATCGCCGACGGCAAGGCCCAGGCGGTGATCTGCAACTCCGGCAACGCCAATACCTGTAATTACAACGGCATCGAGATCGCCAACGACATGTGCGCCCTGGTGGAAAAGGCCACCGGCGTCAACTCAGGCGACGTGGTGGTGGCCTCCACCGGCGTCATCGGCCAGGTTCTGGACATCACCCCCATCGCCAACGGCATGGCGGAGCTGACCGCCGGCCTTTCCTATGAGGGCAGCGCCAACGCCGCCCAGGCCATCATGACCACCGACACCGTCATGAAGGAGATCGCCGTGGAGTTCACCGTGGGCGGCAAGACCTGCCGCATGGGCGGCATCGCCAAGGGCAGCGGCATGATCCATCCCAATATGGCCACCATGCTGGTTTTCATCACCACCGACTGCGCCGTTTCCCCCGCCATGCTCCAGAAGGCCCTGTCCTCCGACATCCAGAACACCTTCAACATGCTGTCCATCGACGGCGACACCTCCACCAACGACATGGTCACGGTCCTGGCCAACGGTCTGGCGGGCAACGCGGAGATCGTGTGCGAGGGCGAAGACTTCACCGCCTTCATGGAAGCGCTGAATACCATCACCATCCACCTGTGCCGCATGATCGCCGGCGACGGCGAGGGCGCCACCAAGCTGCTGGAATGCGTCGCCACCGGCGCGGACAGCCAGGAGACCGCGAAGATCGCCGCCAAGAGCGTCATCTGCTCCAGCCTGCTGAAGGCCGCCATGTTCGGCGCCGACGCCAACTGGGGCCGGGTCCTCTGCGCCATCGGCTACAGCGGTGCCAACGTGGACGTCAGCAAGATCGGCGTCTCCTTCCGCTCCCCCAAGGGCGAGATCAAGGTCTGCGAGAACGGCGCGGGCATTCCCTTCTCCGAGGAGAAGGCCAAGGAGATCCTGCTGGAAAAGGAGATCGAGATCCTCATTTCTCTGGGCGACGGCCAATACGGCGCCACCGCCTGGGGCTGCGATTTGACCTACGATTACGTCAAGATCAACGGCGATTACCGGACCTGACCCTGACGCACTGGCGCGGCAGCGCCCATGCCTTCCCCCGAGGGGAAGGGGGACCGCGAAGCGGTGGATGAGGAATGGCGACGCAGTTCGCATATGCGTGCACTTGAAAAGATGAAATCTTGTTTTGGCCAATACCGTTTTCACCAGCTGCATACGCGATTCCACATATCGCCGTTCCTCATCCGTCTTCAATACCGCCCAAGTGTGGGCGGTATTGAATCCACCTTCCCCCCGGGGGAAGGCAGGGGTGCGGCGCATGATGAAAGAAGGAGAAATATATGGAAACTCAATTTTCCAATGTGGAGCGGGCGGAGGTACTGACCGCCGCGCTTCCTTATATTAAAAAGTATAACGGCAAGATCGTCGTCATCAAGTATGGCGGCAACGCCATGGTCAACGAGCAGCTGAAGCAGCAGGTGATGGAGGATATCACCCTGCTGTGGCTCATCGGTGTCAAGGTGGTGCTGGTCCATGGCGGCGGCCCCGAGATCAGCGAGACCATGGCCCGCCTGGGCAAGAAGGCGGAGTTCGTCAACGGCCTGCGGGTCACCGACAAGGAGACTGTGGACATCGTCCAGATGGTCCTGGCCGGCAAGATCAACAAGACGCTGGTGAACCTGATCCAGATGAAGGGCGGCCACGCGGTGGGCCTTTCCGGCATCGACGGCGGCATCATCGAGGCCACCATGAAGAACGAAGCCCTGGGCTATGTTGGCGAGATCACCAAGATCCGTCCCCAGCCCATCACGGACCTGCTGGAGAAGAACTACATCCCCGTCATCTCCACCGTGGCCAGCGACCGCCAGGGCAATACCTACAACATCAACGGCGACACCGCCGCGGCTTATATCGCCGGCGCTCTGGGCGCCGAGCGTCTGATCATGATGACGGACATCGCGGGCATCCTCAGAGATAAGGATGACCCCTCCACCCTGATCCCCCACATCACCGTGGAGGAAGCGAAGGAGCTTTACGCCTCCGGCGTCATTTCCGGCGGCATGATCCCCAAGGTGGACTGCTGCATCGAAGCCCTGGAGCACGGGGTGGACAATGTGGTCATCATGGACGGCCGTGTCCCCCACTCCATCCTGATGGAGCTTCTGACCGACGAAGGCGCCGGTACCATGGTTATGAAAGGC
The DNA here is from genome assembly GCA_017473225.1 of Oscillospiraceae bacterium. Classification (GTDB taxonomy): domain Bacteria; phylum Bacillota; class Clostridia; order Oscillospirales; family Oscillospiraceae; genus Faecousia. The sequence goes on from JAFUMG010000053.1 coordinate 18,432, forward strand.
TGATGAATATGGATAGCATCATTTCTCTGGACAAGGAATATGTGGCCGGCACCTATGGCCGCTTCCCCGTGGAGCTGGTCTCCGGCAAGGGCAGCATCGTGACCGATGCCGCGGGTAAGGAATATATCGATATGGGCTCCGGCATCGCCGTCAACAGCTTCGGCATCGCCGATGATGTGTGGACCGCCGCCGTCACCGCCCAGCTGGGCAAGCTCCAGCACACCTCCAATCTCTATTACACCGAGCCCTGCGCCCGTCTGGCGCAGCTGCTGTGCGATAAGACCGGCATGAAGAAGGTTTTCTTCTCCAATTCCGGCGCGGAGGCCAATGAGTGCGCCATCAAGGTGGTCAGAAAGTACTCCGCCGAGAAGAAGGGTGCGGAGTATTACACCATCATCACCCTGGTGAATTCCTTCCACGGCCGGACCCTGACCACCCTGGCGGCCACGGGCCAGGACCATTTCCATGAGCTGTTCCAGCCCCTGACCCCCGGCTTTATCCATGTGCCCGCCAATGACATCGGCGCCCTGACCGAGGCTGTGGAAAAGGGCAAGATCGCCGGCATCCTGATGGAGTGCGTCCAGGGCGAGGGCGGCGTCATGCCCCTGACGGCGGAATTTGTCCAGGCGGCGGCGAAGCTCTGCCGGGACAAGGACATCCCCCTGATGATCGACGAGGTCCAGACCGGCAACGGCCGCACCGGCCAGCTTTACGCCTACATGAATTTCGGCATCGAGCCCGACATCGTCTCCACCGCCAAGGGTCTCGGCGGCGGCCTGCCCATCGGCGCCTGCATGATGGGCGAGAAGGTCCAGAATGTCCTGGGCCCCGGCGACCACGGCTCCACCTACGGCGGCAATCCCGTCTGCTGCGCCGGCGCGGTCAGCGTTATCAGCAGAATCGACGATGCCCTCCTGGCGGAGGTCCGGGCCAAGAGCGATTATATCTTCTCCGCCTTCGAAGGCGCCCCCGGCGTGGAGAGCGTCGCCGGCATGGGCCTGATGGTGGGCGTCAAGCCCGTAAAGCCCGCCAAAGAAGTGGTCATGAAGTGCATCGAGCAGGGCGTCCTGTGCCTGACCGCCAAGGACAAGGTCCGGCTCCTGCCCGCCCTGAATATCCCCATGGACGCCCTGAAAAAGGCCGTGGAGATCATCAAAGCCGCCTGCGCGGAATAACCCATCACCGGACCGGCCCAAAAGGCCGGTCCTTTTGCTGTCTGGGGAATTGTAGTTTGGCGCTTTGCCTGCGGCATCGCAATGCAAAATTCAAAATGCAAAATGCAAAATAATGGTGTGCGCAATGCGCACAATTTAAATGATTTCCGCAGGAAATACCACAATTTTGCATTTTGCATTCAGCATTCTGCATTTTGCGCTATGGCGCGTTAAACTCCAATTTGAAGTATTTTCCCACTCCTGAACATCCCTGGCGGTCATATCTCCGCCTGAAAAATCTTCCCGCCGGAGAAAATACATCCCGGATCCTCCGTATATGGTCAGATAATTGTATTTTCTTAAGATTTAACCAAGTATTCTTAATATTTTTCATCAAAATGTTTTCGGTTTTCTTTCATTTCCCAATTGACCACAGAGCCATTTTCTGGTATTCTATAGGTAACCAAACATGGCAGGAAGGAGGTATCCTCTATGGAAGCAATTATCTGGCTGGGGCTCATGGTCGTCTTTCTGATCGTGGAAGCTTCCACGGTGACCATGGTGTCGCTGTGGTTCGCGGCGGGCTCCCTGGCCGCCATGATCGCCGCGCTGCTGGGAGGTCCCATCTGGCTGCAGGTGGCGCTGTGTCTGGCGGTCTCCGCGGTGCTGCTTGCCTGTCTGCGGCCCATGGTCCGCAGGAAGTTCACCCCGAAGCTCAAATCCACCAATGTGGATGCCATCGTGGGCACCCGGGGCTATGTTACCGCGGACATCGATAATGTGGCCGCCGCCGGACAGGTGAAGCTGAACGGCATGGAGTGGACCGCCCGCTCCGAAGGCGGCGAAAAGATCCCCGCCGGCACCCTGGTGCGGGTGGAGCGGATCGAAGGCGTCAAAGTCTTTGTTTCACCAGTGGAATCCAAAGTCACAACATAATCATCAGGAGGTATCATTATGCCAGGTTTAATCATCGGCGCGGTCGTCATCGTCATCGCCTTTATCATCATCATTTCCAACATCAAGGTGGTCCAGCAGTCCCGGGCTTACGTCATCGAGCGTCTGGGCGCCTTCCACGAGGTCTGGGGCGTGGGTATGCACTTCAAGGTCCCCTTCATCGACCGGGTGGCCCGGCGGGTCTCCCTGAAGGAGCAGGTGCTGGATTATCCCCCTCAGCCCGTCATCACCAAGGATAACGTCACCATGCAGATCGACACCGTGGTCTACTTCCAGATCACCGACCCCAAGCTCTACTGCTACGGCGTGGAGCAGCCCATGATGGCCATGGAGACCCTCACCGCCACCACTCTGCGCAACATCATCGGCGACCTGGAGCTGGACCAGACCCTGACCTCCCGTGATATCATCAACACCAAGATGCGTGTCATCCTGGACGAGGCCACCGACCCCTGGGGCATCAAGGTCAACCGTGTGGAACTGAAGAACATCCTGCCTCCCGCCGATATCCAGAGCTCCATGGAGAAGCAGATGAAGGCCGAGCGTGACCGCCGCCAGGCCATCCTCCAGGCCGAGGGCCAGAAGAAGTCCGCCATTCTGATTGCCGAGGGCGAGCGGGAATCCGCCATTCTCCGGGCCGACGCGGAAAAGCAGGCGGCGATCCTGAAGGCCGAGGCCGAGCAGCAGGCCGCCATCCTGAAGGCCGACGGCGAAGCCCAGGCCATCCTGGCCGTTCAGAAGGCCCTGGCCGACTCCCTGGCCCTGCTGAACGAGAAGGCCCCCAACGACCAGGTGCTGAAGCTGAAGAGTATCGAGGCCATGCAGAAGATCGCCGACGGTCAGGCCACCAAGATCATCATCCCCTCCGAGATGCAGGGTCTGGTGGGTATGGCCAACGGCATCGTGGAAGGCGTCAAGGAATAACCCATGGGTAAACTGCAGAAAGTCCTGTTATTCATCCTTCTGTTTGTGATCGTGGCCGTCATCATCCTGACCTGGGGCAGCATCGGCAGCGCCATTTTGACGCTGGCCCTGCTCCTGGGCGTCGGATTCATCCTGCTGCGGAAGTTCATGGATTCCCATGACCCCGACGATTTCCGAATGGACCTGTAACCCTACATCCCCCGGCCCCCAGGGCCGGGGATTTTTTGTGGAATGGGGTTTGAATTGTAGTTTGTCGCTCCGTTCAGCGGCGCAGCCGCTATGCCTTCCCCCGGGGGGAAGGTGGCCCGGCGCAAGCCGGGTCGGATGAGGAATGGCGTGCACTTAAGCATAGAAAAAGCCTGATACAGATGCGAAAACGTTAGTTTCCCGCCCGCATTCCTCATCAGTCACCGCCTTACGGCGGCGACAGCTTCCCCCCGGGGGAAGCCATAGGCGCTCCCGCGCCAGTGCGATAAACCACAATTTGCCCCCCCAATTCTTGTCCCAACAAATCCCATCAAATTTCTTCGTAAAATTTCACCAAAAATATTGCAATCCTTTTGGTACTGTGCTATATTTTTATGTTGAAGAACTATGAACTTTACTTTACCAAAGGAGACTTATTTTTATGGCTTCTCAAGATAAAATCCGCAATATTGCCATCATTGCCCACGTTGACCATGGTAAGACTACCCTCGTCGACGAAATGCTGAAGCAGGGCGGCATCTACCGTGAAAATCAGACCACCGTGGAGCGGGTCATGGACTCCGGCGACCTGGAGCGTGAACGCGGCATCACCATCTTGGCCAAGAACACCTCCGTCACCTACAAGGACTACAAGATCAACATCGTCGATACCCCGGGCCACGCCGACTTCGGCGGCGAGGTGGAGCGCATCCTGAAGATGGTCAACGGCGTTATCCTGCTGGTGGACGCCGCCGAGGGCCCCATGCCCCAGACCCGCTTCGTGCTGCAGAAGGCCCTGGAGCTGGGCCACAAGGTCATCGTGGCCGTCAACAAGATCGACAAGCCCGACGCCCGGATCCACGAGGTCATGGACGAGGTCCTGGAGCTGCTGCTGGATCTGAACGCCACCGATGAGCAGTTCAATTCCCCCACCGTCTTCTGCTCCGGCCGCCAGGGCACCGCTTCCTACGGCCCCGACGAGGTGGGCACCGACCTGACCCCCCTGTTCGAGACCATCGTCAACTATATCGACGCCCCCGAGGGCGACGAGACCGCCCCCCTGCAGCTGCTGGTCAGCTCCATCGATTATAATGAGTATGTGGGCCGCATCGCCGTGGGCCGCATCGAGCGGGGCACCATCAAGGTCAATCAGGAAGTGACCATCTGCGACTACCACGATCCCGAGATCAAGCAGAAGGGCAAGGTCGTGGCCCTGTATGCCTTCGACGGTCTGGGCAAGGCTCCCATCCAGGAAGCCAGCGCCGGCGAGATCGTGGCCCTTTCCGGCATGGCGGACATCACCATCGGCCGCACCCTCTGCGCCCCCGATGCCGTGGAGGCCCTGCCCTTCGTGAAGATCAGCGATCCCACCATCGAAATGACCTTCGCCGTCAACGATTCTCCCTTCGCCGGCAAGGAAGGCAAGTATGTCACCTCCCGGAACCTCCGGGACCGCCTGGAAAAGGAGCTGCTGAAGGACGTGTCCCTCCATGTCACCGAGCAGGGCACCGACGCCTTCAATGTGGCCGGCCGCGGCGAAATGCACCTTTCCATCCTGATGGAGACCATGCGCCGGGAGGGCTATGAGTTCTCCGTGTCCACCCCCCGTGTCCTGACCAAGGTCATCGACGGCAAGGTCTGCGAGCCCATCGAGCGGATGGTGGCCGACGTGCCCGAGGAGTGCATGGGCTCCGTCATCGAGAAGATGGGCCGCCGCAAGGGCGACCTGCTCTCCATGACCCCCATGGGCAACCGCTACCGCCTGGAGTTCAAGGTCCCCTCCCGTGGCCTCTTCGGCTACCGCAATGAATTCCTGACCGATACCCGGGGCGAGGGCATCATGTCCTCCGTCCTGGAGGATTACGCCCCCATGAAGGGCGAGATCGAGCGCCGCCAGTATGGCTCCCTGGTCTCCTTCGAGACCGGCGATGCCTGCTCCTACGGCCTGTTCAACGCTCAGGAGCGTGGCACCCTGTTCATCGGCGCCGGCACCCCCGTCTACGCCGGCATGGTCGTGGGCATCTGCTCCAGAAACGAGGACATGAACGTCAACGTCTGCAAGAAGAAGCAGCTGACCAATATGCGTGCCGCCGGCTCCGATGAGGCCCTGCGGCTGACCAGCCCCAGAGTCTTCTCCCTGGAGCAGTGCCTGGAATTCCTGGCAGACGACGAGCTGCTGGAATGCACCCCCAAGAGCCTGCGCATCCGCAAGCGGGAGCTGGACCACGCCGCCCGTATGCGCGCGGTCATGAAGAAGAGAGCCCAGGAAGAGGGCAAATAAATGCAAAATTCAAAATGCAGAATACAGAATTGCTGAATCCCATTCATTTTGCATTTCGCATTCCGCATTTTGCATTTCAAAATCACGACACCCACAACACAGACAAAGAGGTGCCTCTATGAACCGTAAAATCACACAGATCCTTCTGATCATCTTCTCTGTCCTGCTTGTAGGAGAGCTGGTCTTTGTGGGCGTCATGCGCCTGAACGGCGGCGAAGACGACGAGCTGCTGGCCAGCGAGCCTGCCGAGACCATGGCCACCGAAGCCACCGAGCTTCCCACGGAAGAGGATACCACTCCGCCCACCGAGACGGAGCCGGAGGAGACCGAGCCCGAGGAAACGGAACCCGGCGAGCAGCGCTACACCCTGACCTTCGCCGGCGACTGCACCTTCGGCGCCACCGCCTCCAAGTGGAATTCCTCCTCCAGCTTCATCAAAGTGGTGGGAGAGGACTATGAGTACCCCTTCAAGAACGTGGTCAGCTATTTTGAAGCGGACGATTTCACCATCGTCAATCTGGAAGGCCCCCTGACCGAGACCGGCACCGCCGCCCAGAAGACCTTCGCCTTCAAGGGCCCCACCGCCTATACCCAGATCCTGACCTCCTCCTCCGTGGAGGCCGTCACCCTGGCCAACAACCACTCCGAGGACTACGGCGCCGAGGGCTACAAGAACACCCTGAAGGCCCTGAACGAAGCCGGGGTCAGCTATGTGGAAAAGAACGGCACCACCCTGGTGGTCACCGAAAGCGGCCTGAAGATCGGCCTGTACGCCGCTTCCTTTGAATTCAGCAAGAGCGACATGACCACCGACATCGCCGAGCTGCGCAAGGACGGCGCCGAGATCGTCATCTGCGCCTTCCACTGGGGCACCGAGGGCGCCTACCGCCCCAACAGCACCCAGGAGTATTTCGGCCGGGCCGCCATCGAAGCCGGCGCGGACATCGTCTACGGCAGCCATCCCCATGTGCTGCAGAAGGTGGAGCAGTATAAGGAAGGCTACATCTTCTATTCCATGGGCAATTTCTCCTTCGGCGGCTCCACCTTCCCCCAGGACTATGACTCCGCTATTTTGCAGATGGAGGTCATCCGGGACGAGGCGGGCAATGTGTCCCTCGGCGAGCTGACCATGATCCCCGTGTCCATCAGCTCCATCAACGCCCATAACAATTACCAGCCCACCCCCCTGGAGGAGGGCACCACCGCCTATGAGCGGGCTCTGAGCAAGCTCAAGGGCACCTTCACCGGTCCCGACCTGGTGGTGGACTACAGCTCCATCAACGGCGGCGGCTCCGAGACCACCCCTCCCACCGAGGGCAGCACCGGCGAGACCGCGGCCCCCACTGAGGGAAGCTCCGGCTCCACCGGGGAGACCTCCGCGCCCACCACTCCCACCACCGGCGATAATTCCGGCGGCTCCGCAGGAGATTCCGGGTCCTCCGGCAGCACCGGCGGCGACTCCGGCTCTTCTACCGGCGGTGATTCCGGTACTTCCTCCGGCGGTACCTCCGGCGGCGGCTCCTCCGGGGGCGATAACGGCGGCTCCTCCGGCGGCAGCGTCGGCGAGGGCGGCATCACGGAAGGATAATTATTTTTGGTTATTGGCATTCATAAGCACACACAACGGCTGTCATCCTGAGCGACCGAAGGGAGTCGAAGGCTAGCGCCCGCAGGCGCTGTGCAAGCGAGCAACCGGGCGCAGCCCGGCTCTTAGCGAGTCGTAATCCTGGCACCAATTTAACTGCAAATGTTATCATAATGCGTAGATTCCTCGACTTCGCTGACGCTTCGCTCGGAATGACATTTCGTTGCATTGTTCGTTTTGACGATCTCGCTTGCTAAAGCCGACAACCTAATGTTCGGTTTATCGATCCCGCTTACGCGAGCTGAAACCACATTTCCCTTTTCTTTTCGAAATTCGTGAAAAAAATTGTTGACCTTCCCAGTTTTTTCGGTTATACTCATCTAGTGTGATCGTAAGATCCCAAAGTATGTGTTGCTGCGGCCCTTCAGGGGCTGTCGAGCATAAATGTTATCAACAGGAGGTGTATTGTAAATGAAGCGTACCTATCAGCCCAGCAAGCGTCATCGTTCCAAGGTCCACGGTTTCCGTCAGAGAATGGCTACTTCCAACGGCCGCAAGGTTCTGGCCCGCCGTCGTGCCAAGGGCCGCAAGGTTCTGTCCGCCTGAGTGTAGGACCGGTGGACGATTCCACAACGGAAAGAACGCTCAATGCGAAACGGGAGCTATAGCGGGGCGAAGAAATTTCGCCCCGCTCCCTTTTTATTTGGGATATCAAAAGATACTGTCATTGCGAACCAGTGCTCACACTGGTGTGGCAATCCCCTAAAGAAAGGGGACAGCCCGGAAGATCCGGGAGATTGCCACGCTAGTGGTGCTCCGCGCAGCGAATCTGCAATATTATGGCTGCCAGTGGTAGCCATACCACAATTCAATGCGGACTGGCTCGGAATGACAGCTTTGTCAGGGAGATTTCTATGAAATTTTCAAGCAGTCTGAAACTGAATCACATTTTTCAGCGGCTCTACCGCACCTCCGGCCATGCCAATTCTTACATCGTGCTCTACGCCCGTAAGAACCGGACGAACACCAACCGGGTGGGCATCACCGTCAGCAAAAAGCTGGGTCATGCTGTGGTCCGCAACCGGGTGCGCAGAAGACTGCGGGAATGCTACCGCCTGAACGAGGAGAAATTCCAGCCCGGCTGGGATATCGTCGTCGTGGCCCGGACCAAGGCCATCCACGCCGATTTCCGAAAGCTCCAGGAAGGCTATCTGGACCTGGCCCGAAAGGCAGGCCTTTTAAATGAATAATGAATGATGAAACCGCTGCGCTGATGAATAATGAATAATGTTTGTGTCTGCTCCGCAGACTGATTTGATTCATCGCCGCAGGCGATACCTTTATTATTCATCATTCACTATTCATTCTTCATCATTCATTAAAATACTATGAAAAGATTCATGCTTACTTTCATCCGCTTTTATCAGCGGAGCATCTCTCCCTATCGTCCCAACTGTTGTCGGTTCTCTCCCACCTGTTCTCGCTACGCTTACGAAGCCATCACAAAATACGGGGCCGCGAAGGGCGGCTGGCTGGCCTTCAGGCGCCTGATGCGCTGCCATCCCTTCCATAAGGGCGACTATTTCGACCCGGTCCCGTAAAGGTTCCATAACTTAAGGAGGAACGTCAATGATTCTCGCATTTTCCCTGTCCGACCTCATCACTGTGCCCTTTGGCTGGCTGCTGCGGGTGCTGTACCAGCTGACCAGCAACTATGGCGTGGCAATGATCATCTTTGCCGTCATCGTCCAGTCCATTCTGCTGCCCATGCGCGCCAAGTCCAAGAAGAGCATGATGAAGATGTCCCGCCTGACTCCCATGATCCAGAAGATCCAGGCGAAATATCCCGACGACCAGGCCAAGCAGAACGAGGCCATGCAGGCCCTGTACAAGCAGGAAGGCGTCTCCATGACCGGCGGCTGCCTGTGGAGCTTCGTGCCCCTGCTGATCCTGTGGCCCCTGTTCGCCGTCATCCGTCAGCCCATCACCTACATTCTGGGCGAATCCGCCGAGGTCGCCGCCCAGATCGTGGAGGTCATCAAGGGGCTCGACAGCTCCCTGTTCTCCACCAACACCTACTATGACCAGGTCGTGGCTGCCCAGGCCATCTCCACCTATGCCAATGAGCTGCGGGAAGCCATCCCCGGCATCAGCGAGATGACCCTGGCCGGCATCAACTTCAGCTTCCTGAACATCAACCTGGGCTCCATCCCTCAGTTCAATGTCTTCAAGTGGGAAGCCTGGGACTGGGCCCACATCGGCCTGTTCCTGGTGCCCGTGCTGTCCGCCGCCTCCCAGGTGCTGCAGATGTGGATCAGCCAGAAGATGAACAACTCCGTCGTCACCAACGAGAAGGGCATCCAGGACGCCGAGGCCGCCAAGAATTCCCAGTCCAACCAGACCAACAAGATGATGATGTGGATGATGCCCATCATGTCTCTGTGGATCGGCTTCACCGTCTCCGCGGGCCTGTCCCTGTACTGGTTCGTCGGCGGCGTCTACTCCACCATCTCCGATGCCATCATGACCAAGCGCTACCGCAAGATCTATGACGAGGAGGACGCCGTCCGCCTGCAGAAGGCCCTGGAGGAGGAAGCTCTGGAGGCTGAGCGTGAGCGCGTCCGCGCCGAGCGCCGTGCCGCCAACCCCGAGGGCCAGACCCAGAACACCAGCAAGAAGAAGATCCAGAAGCAGCAGCGGGATCAGGAGGCCGCGGCCAAGGCTGCCGCCGCCAAGGAATATGCCGCCAGAAAGGGCATCCTCGCCGAAGAAGAGAGCGGCGAGCAGAGCGTCATGTCCGGCATTCCCAGCCGTCCCTACTGCAAGGGCCGTAACTACGACCCCAACCGTTACAGCAACACTACGGAGGAATAACCAATGGAAAAGACGATTGTTGCCACGGGCAAAACCATCGACCTGGCCATTGAAGCCGCGCTGACCCAGCTGGGTCTGGACCGGGACAGCGTTTCCGTCCAGGTCCTGCAGCAGGCCAAGGCCGGCTTCCTGGGTTTCGGCGCCCAGCCTGCCAAGGTCCAGGTGACCTACGAAGCACCCGATCCTGTGGTGGTCCCCGAGCAGCCCAAGAGCGCCCTGGGCAGCGCTTCCCGGTCCAAGCCCAAGGTCAAGTCCCTGGCCACCGAGAAGAAGCCCGAGCCCCCCAAGGCCGAGCCTGTGAAGGAAGCGCCCAAGGCGGAGCCCGCCAAGGAAGCTCCCAAGGAGTCCAAGCCCCGCCAGAACAAGTCTGAGAAGAAGCACGACGCCCCCAAGGCTCCCAGAGCCCCCAAGGCCGAGGCCGCTCCCAAGACCTACGCCCCCGCCGAAGCCGGCTCCACCGAGGAGAAGATCGAGGTCTTCCTGAAGGGTCTGCTGGAGAAGATGGGCTCCGACGCCGTGCCCCACGCCTGGAAGGAGAGCTCCGGCAATTATAAGGTGGACCTGACCGGCGAGGATCTGGGCTACCTGATCGGCCGCCGGGGCGACACCCTGGACGCCATCCAGCACCTGGCCAACTACACCATCAACCGGGATGTGGAGGGCCATATCCGCATCAATATCGACGCCGAGGACTACCGCCAGAAGCGGGAGGACAGCCTGCGCCGCTATGCCCGCAAGAAGGCCCAGCAGGTCCTGAAGGCCCGCCGCCGCACCACCCTGGAGCCCATGAACGCCTACGAGCGCCATGTGATCCACGCGGCTCTGCAGGATATGGACAACATCACCACCCATTCCACCGGCACCGAGCCCAACCGCCGTGTCGTGATCGAGTACGTCAGATAACGCAAAAGATCCGCTCCGATTGGAGCGGATCTTTTTGGTTTTATGGTATTTCAAATCGTAGTTTATCGTACAGTCTGCAAATTACCAACAACGCTGTCATCCCGAGCGAGCGTCAGCGAGCCGAGGGATCTTGGCACCGATTTTACTGC
>JAFUMG010000054.1 GCA_017473225.1 Oscillospiraceae bacterium
TGAGCGGAGCGTAGCGGAGTCGAAGAATCCACGCATTTACAGCCACATTTGCGGTCACGACAGTGCCAAGATCCTTCGACTCGCTTCGCTCGCTCAGGATGACACCGTGATTGTGACAATTGTGCTTATTAAAACCGATAATCACAAATAGACAATATCAGTATGGTGAGGTGTTGCGAATGGATCACGTTTTTTTATCCGATATCGACGGAACGCTGGTGCTGCGGGACGCGCCGCTGACCCGGGAAGTGGTGGAAGCCGCCCGTGACTATACCGCCCGGGGCGGCCTGCTCAGCGTGTGCACCGGCCGATCCCTGCCCGCCGTCCGCCATGTGGCGGAGGCCATCGGCGTCAACGCGCCCTCCATCCTCTACGGCGGCGCGGCGATCTATGATTTCCGGCGGGGGGAATACCTCTACACCCAGTGCTTTCGGTGGGATGTTATGACGGCGGTCCGGGCGGTGCTGGCGGCCTATCCCGACATCAGTATGCAGGTCTTCACCATCGACGATGTGTTCGTTTTGCGCAGGACCCGGCGGCTGAATGAGCGGGGCGTCAGGGAGGAAAACGTGAATCCCGTCTGCGATCCCGAGGCCGTTACCGGCGATGTGCTGAAGCTGGTGATGTGCTGCGACGATCCCGGGCGGCTGGAGGAATGCCGCCGGTTCTTCCCGGCGGAATACTGTCATTTCGCCTTCGCCAGCCGCACCTTTGTGGATGTGGTCGCCGCGGGCTTCGGCAAGGGGGAAGCGATGGCGCGGCTGTCCGGCCTGCTGGGCATTCCCTTTGACCATTTCTTCAGCGCCGGTGACGCCATCACCGACCTCCCCATGCTCCGGGGCTCCTGTCTTTCCTTCGCCCCGGAAAACGCGCTTCCCGCCGTAAAGGAAGCGGTCACATACGTTGTTCCGGACGTTTACAGCGGCGGCATGGCCCAGGCCTTCCGCATCGCGGCGGAGTACATGGAGAAGCATTAGAAATTTTCGTATAAAGACAGATTGGAGGGATCGCTGTGCTGCAAGCAGAACGGCTGGAACGAATTCGGGACTATTTGGTGGCAAACAAATACGCCAGCATCGCGGAGCTGGCGGAAATCTTTCAGACCTCTCCCGCGACCATCCGCAGAAGCCTGAAGGAGCTGGAACAGAAGCGGATCGTGGAGAATATCCGGGGCGGCGCGGTGATCAGGGGCTCCGGCAATACCTTCGAGCATCCCTATCCCATCAAGCGCCGCCGCAATGAAACGGAAAAGAAGCGCATCGCCGCCTACGCCACCTCCCTGGTCTCCGCCAACAGCAGCATCTATCTGGACGCCAGCTCGACGGTCCGGGAAATGGCCGACGCGCTGCACAATAAGCAGGGTGTCTGTGTCTGCACCAATGACGTGCAGATCGCCGCGGACCTGTCCTCCGCCGGCAATCTGACCGTGATGGTCACCGGCGGCGTCCTGCGCCAGGGCTATTATTCCCTCAGCGGCCATTTCGCCGAGGATTTCGTCAACAGGATACAGGTGGATTATGCCTTCATGGGCATCGATGTCATCTCCCGGGAGAACGGCCTCATGCTGACCAATATCGACGAGATCGGCATCAAGCAGAAGATATGCTCCCACGCCGGGGAGCTGATCGTCCTGGCGGACCACGAGAAATTCAACCAGACGACCTTTATCCGGGCCTGGGATTTTTCGGAGGTGGCGCTGGTCATCACCGGCACGGAGCTCCCGGACGAGGTCTACAACGAGTACCTGGACCTGGGACTGAAGATCAAGAGAGTATAAAAAGAGCGCCGCGGCGATGCCGCGGCGCTTTGGTTGTGTATGAGGTTCGTTTACTTCTCGCGGAAATTGCGGACCTTGTCCATGAAACGCTTGACGCGCTCTTCGTCCACATGGTTCTCGAAAATGCCGTCCTTCTTGAAGGTGGTGCCGACGACGGCGCCGTCAGCGTAGGTCAGCTGCTGCTCCACGTTCTCGTAGCGGACGCCGGTGTTGGCGAACACCACGGTGTTGGGAACGGTGTCCTTCACCTTCTTCAACAGCTGGGTATCGGTCATGGCGCCGGCGGTCAGGCCGGAGACGCACAGCGCGTCGGGCCGGTTGTTGAAAACGGTGGACTTGGCCACGGACTCGATGTCTCTGTCGGCCATGTACTTGGCGGCCTCGGGAACGATGTTGAACAGCAGCTTCACGTTCTGGGCGCCGATCTTGTGCTGATGGCGGATGGTCTCGCCCACATTGGTGTTCCAGATGCCGAAGTCACTGGCGTAAACGCCGGTAAAGATCTCGCGGACGAACTTCGCGTCGGTGGCGACAGCCAGGTCCAGGGACTTCTTGGGATCCCACAGAACGTTGACGCCGTAGGGGATCTTGATATCGTTCTTCAGTTCGCCGATCACGCGGGCCATCGCGGCAACGGTGACCGTCTCAACATTGGTCAGATAGGGCAGGCTGAACTCGTTGGAGAACATGACCGCGTCCACGCCGCCGTTCTGCAGCGCCAGCAGGTCGGCTCTCGCGTGCTCGATGACCTGCTCCATGGTGCTGGAGCCATAGTAGGGGTCGCCGGGCAGCGGGTCCAGATGACACATTGCGATGATGGCCTTTTCGGTGCCGATGACTTCACTTAACCAACTCATATGTATATCCTCCTAATTATTTACCTTTCAAAATTCTGTCTGGAATATTAGCGGTGTTATGTGGTCCGGCTGCGGGAGATCCGGATAAACAGGAACGCGATCGGGACGATCAGCAGGAGCAGCAGGTAGCTCATGGCGGAGGCCTTGCCGATCTCCAGGTAGCGGAACGCCTGCTGATAGATGTGGTAGCTGATCACCTCGGTGGTGGTGCCGGGGCCGCCTCTGGTGAGCACGAAGATCAGGTCGTAGGTCTTCAGCGCGGTGATGGACCGCAGCAGCAGAACGACCGAGAAGGTCGGCATCATCATGGGGACCGTGAGCCGGAAGAAGCTCTGGGTCCGGGAAGCGCCGTCGATGGCCGCGGCCTCATAGGGCTCGGTAGGCAGCGTCACGAGGCCCGCCAGAATGACCAGCACCATGTAGGGCACGTTCTGCCAGATGTCGATGAACATCACTGTACCCAGCGCCAGGGAAGAGTCCGCCAGCCAGGCCTTTCCGGAGATCCCGATGAGGGAGAGCAGATAGTTGACGATGCCCAGATCGGAATGGAGCAGCAGGCGCCAGATCAGGCCCACCGCGATGGGTGTGATCATCATGGGAACGATGATGATGGTAAAGAAGAAGTTTCTTGCTTTGTAGATGTTGTTCAGCAGCAGCGCGATCACCAGGCCCACCACAAATTCCAGAACCACGACGCAGACCGTGAATTTCAGCGTGGTAAGGACGGATTCTGTGAAATAGGTGTCCTTCAGCACTTCAATGTAGTTCTGCAGCCCTCTGAATTCGCCCAGGCCCTGATATTTCAGGTTCGTATCGAAGAAACTGGTGATCAGGGAATAGGCAAGAGGAATTGCCAAAACCAACATCAGCGCGATCAGTGACGGCAGCATAAACAGCAGAAAATCCTTTCTGCGAGCGGTTCTTATCGAGGAATCCCCACTGTGTTTGTGAATGGATTTCAATTTACAGTCCCCCTTGCCTGTTTTTTGCTTTGCCGACTCCGGGAGATGTATTCCGGAGAATACATCTCCCATTACGGGCTTCAGAAAATTACTTCATGTTTGCCATTTCCTTGGCGAGGGTGTCCAGAGCTTCCTGGGGAGTCTTGGCGCCGGCGACAGCCTCGGACAGCTCACGGCCCAGGACCTCGATCAGCTGGGGAGCGTCTTCCATGATGGGGATCATCTTGGAATCCTCCATGATGGTCTTAACGGTCTCCAGGTAGGGGCAGGCTTCCAGAACTTCGGCGTCGCTCATGACGTCGCTGCGGGTGGGGGAGCCACCGGCAATGGCGCGGGCCTTGCAGACATCGAAGGACTCGACCCACTGCAGGAACTTCCAGGAGGCGTCCTTGTCAGCGGCGTTGTGGGGGATCGCCCAGCCCCAGCCGGCATTCAGGGAGACACCGCCGGGCATGGGAGTGATGTCGCACAGACCGGCAACGCTGGACTCATCGGTGTTCTCCAGTCTGGGCAGCATCCAGTTGTAGGTGACGTAGGAAGCGGCATTGCCCTGAGCCATGACGTTGAAGGCCTCGTCGAAGCCGAAGCCGGCGGCGCCGGCGGGGGCGGAATTGGTCATGTTGTCGACGTACAGCTCCAGAGCCTTGACGCCTGCTTCGTTGTTGATGATGTTGTTGCCGTTTTCGTCATAGAAGTCGCCGCCGCAGCTGAACAGGTAGTTGCACCACTCCATGGCGATGGGGTCGGGGCGCAGGCCCTGCATGACAGCGCCGGCCATGCTGCCGCTGGTGTTGGCAGTGATCTGCTTACAGGCTTCCACATAGTCTTCCATGTTGTCGGGGATCTCCAGGCCCTGCTCTTCCCAAACGTCGGTGCGGTAGACCAGGGAGAGCATGTAGTTGTAGAAGGGCAGCATGTAGGTGGTGCCGTCCACCTGACCGACCATGTCCATCATGGAGTCGATGTAGACGGAGGTATCAAAGCCGGATTCCTCAATGTAGCTGTCCAGAGGAGCCATCCAGCCGGCGGCCGCGAACTCACCGACCCAGTAGCAGTCGACGACGATGATGTCGTAGGAGTTGGTGGAGCTGAGCATCTGGGTCAGGATCTTCTCGTGCATGGAAGAGTAGTTGACGGATTCCACATTGACCTTGATGCCGGTCTCCGCCTCAAACTGATCCAGCAGGGCGGTAACACAGCTGGTGTCGGGAACGTCTTCCATCAGGATGTTCAGGGTAGTCTTGCCGGTGCTGCTCTGTTCGCCGTCCTTCTGGGCGGTCTCGCCGCCGCAGCCGGTCAGGGCCAGGGAGAACAGCATGACCAGAGCGAGGAGCATCGCGAGGGCCCGTTTCTTGTTGGTTTTCATTTGGTTTTCCTCCTTAAGTAATATCTTGTTTACGGCACAGTGCCGCGGATTCCTTACTTAACAGAACCGAAGGTCAGTCCCTGTACCAGATACTTCTTGATGAAGATGGACAGGAAAATGACGGGGAGAATCGCCACGATGGTGGCGGCGCACAGCTCCGCGATCATAACGCCCTGCTGGGTATCCAGGCTGGCGATGGCGACGGGGAGGGTGCGGGTCTTCAGGCCGGTCATGTTCAGCGCGAACATGAACTCGTTCCAGCTGACGATGAAGCTGTAGACAGCCGTGGACATGATGCCGGGCATGACCAGCGGGAGCACCACCTTAAAGTAGGTCTGGGCACGGGTGCAGCCATCCACCGCGCAGGCGTCATCCAGCTCCCGCGGGATGGATTCGTAATGGCTGAAGAGCATCCAGATCACATAAGGAAGATTGAAGGACAGATAGGCCACGATCAGCGCGATGTAGCTGTCGTCCAGTCCCAGACCTTTGACGATCAGGGAGAGGGGGATGACCATGACCACCGGGGGGATCATCTGGGTGACCAGGATCGCCAGCTTCATCCGATCGCTCCGGCGGGCGCAGCGAACGATCCAGTAAGCGGACATGGCGCCCAGCAGCACGGAGACCACCGTGGATGCCAACGCGATAAAGAAGCTGTTGAAGAAGTACTGCCCGAAGGTGTTGTCCTTAAAAATGCTGATGTAGTTGTCGAAGGTCAGCGATGCCATCCAGTTCGGGGGGATCTTGTAAGCCTCCACCTTGGTGATCAGCGAGGTGCGCAGGATCCACAGCAGCGGCAGCAGGAAGAACAGCATGATGACCGTCAGCGCGATGTAGGTTAATACCTTTTCCAGTTTTGTTTGCCGTTTATACAATGTCTTCACCAACCTATCATTCAAACCGGATCTGATCCAGGGTTTCCAGTACGATTGCTCCCATTTCTTGCATTTGTTCGCGCATCTGCCCGGTTTCCGGGATCCCGATGCCGATGGAGCCGGCCCGTTTCGCCATCTCCACATCCACATAGGAATCGCCGACCATCACCAGCAATTCCCTGGGGATCCCCAGCCGCCGGGAGACCTCCTCCAGCATGTCCGGGTGGGGCTTGCCCCGCTTGACATCCCGGGGACACACCACGAAGGACAGGGCATCCGGGTCATCGAACAGCCGGAAGGATTCCAGTGCCCGCTCGGTGGTGTCCGAGGTGGCGACGCCGTAGGGGATGCCGTGCCGGCGGAGCCGCTCCATGATCCCCGGGAAGCCCGGGCGGGGCTTCAGCGCCTTGCGCAGCTCCAGCTCCTGATCCGCCCGGAGGAAGATCTCGTTGGCGAGGTCCCGGGCCTCCGTCCAGCGCAGCTTCAGCACCTGGACGATCAGCGCCGCCGTCGCCGTGATCTCCTCGCCGGGAGAAGCCACGGCCAGGATGCCGGTGGGATCCACATCCGTCACATGGACGCAGTCCTCGGTCTTGACGCCGAAGCAGTCGGCCCATTCGGCCACCAGCCGCTCGGAGCCCAGCCGGCGGATCTGGCGCATCCGTTCCTCGGACAGCGCGATCCAGAACTGCCTGCTTTCGAAGAGGAGCCCATCCTTGTCAAAGACGAATGCGGCCGCGTCGAAGCTGCGGTCGCCCGCGTGGACGCGGATCATGTCAGATTCGCGCCGCCGGCAACATTGATGGCTTCGCCGGTCAGGAACTTGGCTTCGGGAGATACCAGGAAGCCCACCACATCGGCCACGTCCTCGGGATAGCACAGGCGGCCCAGAGGAGTCTTGTCGATGTAGCCCTGGCGCACTTCCTCAGGAGTGACGCCCCGCAGCTCAGCTTCCCAAACGATCTCGCGGTCCTGCATCTCGGTCTTGACGAAGCCGGGGCAGACGCAGTTCACGGTGATATTCCGGGCCGCGAATTCCAGAGCCGCTGCCTTGGTCAGGCCGAGGACCGCGAACTTGGAAGCGGTGTAGTGGGGCAGCGTGGGGTCAGCCTTCACGGCTGCCATGGAGCAGGTATTGACGATGCGGCCGCCGTCCTTCAGCAGGGGAGCCGCTGCCTGGGTGACCAGGAACACGCCCTTGGAGTTGACGTTAAAGTTAAAGTCCCACTCTTCTTCGGTCAGATCCACCAGATGGCGCATGCTGGAAACGCCCGCGTTGTTCATCAGGATATCGATGCTGCCGTAATTTTCCTTGACCCAGGCCATGGCAGCCTGGCAGTCATCCTTCTTGGTGACGTTCAGCTTGATGGCCGCGTGCTTCTGTTTGCCGGTGGGATTGGCCAGAGAGGCCACGGTGGCTTCGGCGCCTGCCACATTCAGATCCGCCACGATGACGGAAGCGCCCAGAACGGCAAACTTCTGAGCAATGGCACGGCCGATACCTGCGGCTGCGCCGGTGATAAACGCGACCTGTCCTTCATTCTGCAACATAATATTTCCTCCCTTTGTGTCTGATTGCGTGTTTATTCGTACAGATTCTGCACCTGCTTATAAGCGGGCTGAAGCTGAACATACAGATCGCGGTAGATCTGATATGCCTTCTCGTAGACCTTCACTGCCTCGGGATCGGGGGTGTAGACCTGATAATCCGTCAGGAAGCTGTTGATCTGGGACCATTCGGTGTACAGGCCCGCCTGCATACCGGCCAGGAACGCCACGCCCAGGGCGGAGCCGGGGTGAGAGGGGAATGCCTTCACGGGCTCGCCCAGAACATCCGCAGCGATCTGGCACCAGAGCTTGCTCTTGGCGCCGCCGTCGGTGGCGATGATCTGGCGGGGCTTGTGGCCCATGTTTTCGATGACCTCGATGTGATGCTTGAAGCCGTAGATAACGGATTCCAGGATCGCGCGGAAAATATGCGCGTGGGTATGGGCCAGGGTCAGGCCGAAGATGATGCCTCTGGCGTTGGGATCAAACAGGGGGGTCTTCTCGCCCAGGAAGTAGGGCAGGACCACCAGACCGTCGGCGGCAGGGGGGAGCTTCTCCGCTTCGATATCCAGCTTCTTCAGGATCTTGGGATCGTCGGAGTGGAGGACATCGTTGGTGTACCATTTGACCAGGGAGCCGGAGGAAGCCATGCAGCCGTTGATCAGGTATCTGCCGGGCACATCATGATAGTCGAAGAAGAGCTGAGGGCTGGTCTCCAGCTGCTCGGTGCAGTAGAGGATGTCGCCGGCGCCGCCGAACTTGATCAGCAGGTCGCCCTCGTCGATGATGCCCGCCGCCAGGGTGGAGGCCACATGGTCGGCGCTGCCGCCGATGATGGGGATGCCGGCGGGGAGGCCCAGGACCTCTCTGGCTTCCTCATTGGTGTGGGCGGCCACCTCCATGGGATCGCTGACCTTGGGCAGCCAGTTGGGGTCGATGCCGAACTGCTCCAGCTGCTCCGTCAGCCAGACTCTCTTGTGGATATCGTAGCAGCCGCTTTCCGCCGCCCAGTTCAGTTCCAGGGACTTGGTGCCGGAGAGCTTGTAGAGGATGTAATCGTAGGAGCCCATGACGGTCCGGGTCTTTGCCCAGTTCTCGGGCTCGTGGTTCTTGACCCAGAGCAGCCGGGGGATGATATGCTGCTGGTTGGTGGTGCCGCCGGTGCGCTCGTAGAGCTCCTTCTGGTCCAGCGCCGCGGTGACGGCCTCGATCTCCTCGATGGCCCGGGCGTCGTTCTGCTGGATGGTGTTGCGGACGGGCTCGCCCTGCTCATCCAGCATCACAATGGCGGGGACCATGCCGCTGCAGCCGATGCAGACCACCTGCTCCAGACAGCCGGGGATCTGGCGGCCGATATCCTTGACGGTCTCTACCGCGTTTTTCCACCAGATATCCGCGCGCTCCTCCGCCCAGTTGCGGTGCAGAGACAGCAGGTCGTGACCTCTTGTGGCTTCTGCCACCATTTTGCCGCCGGAGGACAGCAATACGGTTTTGACGGAAGTGGTGCCAATATCAATTCCAAGTACATATTTTTCCATGTCAGACATCCTTTCCTGTTACCCGCTGAACTATGGGCTTTTTCAACATGTTTTCGAAGACCTTCACAACTATTGTTGTGCATATTATATCATGAGTGGATTTTCGACGCAAGAGTTTGTTTCAATTTATTTCATAATGTGCCCAATATTTTACAATACTTTGCAAAATGTTGAAAAGTTTTTAAACTGTTTTTTCATGGCCCCTTTGAAGTTCCGGGAGTAAATATTGGATTTTTTCGGATTTTCCACTTTTTTGCCCTTTTATTTTGTTTCCGATGGTGCTAAGGAGAAAGTTCAAACAAAAATCGGGAAATTTTCAAATTATTACACGCAAAAAACGCCGAAATCCCGTTCTTTGGTGAGATTGCACAATCGCTGGTTGCGCCCCTGTTTTCCGGGACCGCCCTCCCGGCGGCGGTTTTCGCCATGGAACAGGGCTCCGCTTTCCCTTGAACTGCCGGCCGGAAGGGCTGAACAGGCACCCTGAAAAGCCCGGACCAGGCCCTCCGGCCAGCAAAAATCGCCCCCGGTTCCGAAAACCGAGGGCGATTTTTAAACTAAATTTGTATATATTTCAACTATGATATGGTTCTTTGATGAAAGGCGGTCTTTTATCGGAAATTCCGATCACTCCATGCGCTTTTCGAACGCTTTTGCCTGCCGTTTTCCTTTCAGGAAATCCCGGGCGAAGCGGAAGAGGCCCCGGATGCTGTGGCCGTTGGAAAGATATACAAAATCCTCCACCATTTTCTCCGTCACCAGGCCGCCGGAATTCTTGGCCAGGGCCCGCAGGGGCATGTTGTAGATGAAGACCATCATCATGTCGGGGGTGGTCTTTTGGGCGTCCTCCATCAGCTTCTTCAGCAGGATGCTGTGGACCAGCCGGGCGATGGGGCTTTTGACGTCAGCCAGGCGGCACAGGGGGTCGTTGGCCCGGATGGGGCCGGACCAGTGGGCTTCGGGGATGGGGCGGCCCAGCAGGGCTTCGAATTCGGCGTCGGATACGTCTTGGACCCGGCCCCTTTCGTAGGCGGGGAGGGAGCCGTAGGGGTTTTCCGCGCCGGTGCCGCCAACATGGACCGTGGCGGAGAGGGGGCCCACGGTGATCTCATAATCGGCGGTCTCGATTTCGAAGCGGCCGGTTTTGACGTTGAAGTAGCGGAAGGCCTTGTCGTCCAGCCCGATGGTGACGGTCTTGCTTTCTCCGGCCTTCAGGAAGACCTTTTGGAAGGCCTTCAGCTCCCTGGCGGGGCGGAAAATGCGGCCGTTCTTGCAGGAGACGTAGACCTGGGCCACCTCCGCGCCGTCCATGGAACCGGTATTGGTCAGGGTGAAGGTGACGGAGGCTTCCTCGGCGGCGAGACCGGAATAGGCGAAGGTGGTATAGCTCAGACCGTGGCCGAAGGGATAGCGGACGGGAACGCCGGCGGTGTCGTAATACCGGTAGCCGGTGTAGATGCCCTCCCGGTATTCGCAGGTCCGCTCCCGGCCGGGGTAGTATTTGGCGCAGGGAGTATCCTCCAGAGTCAGGGGCCAGGTCTCGCTGAGCCTGCCGCTGGGATTGATTTTGCCCAGCAGGGCGTCTGCCATGGCCCCCGCCCCGGCCTGACCGCCCAGGTAACCGTGGATCGCGGCCCGGAATTGGCCGGAGTCCGGCATCAGGAAGGGCGCGCCGCCGGAAAGGACCAGCACGATGTTGGGATTGACCCGGCGCAGGGCCTTCAGCAGGGTCATCTGGCTCTCGGGCAGCTTCAGATCTTCCCGGTCCCGGCCCTCCATCTCGGCGCGCTCGTCGAGACCGACGCACAGCAACACCACATCGGAGCCCATGGCCAGGGTCACGGCCTCGTGGATCAGCGCCATGTTGGGCTGGCTGTCCTCCCGGGTGTAGCCCCTGGCGAAGCCCGTAAAGCGAAGACCGCAGCCTGCCAGGGCGTCCTTCAGGCAGTCCACCCGGGTGGGGTTGACGTTGGAGGAGCCGGCGCCCTGATACCGGGGCTTTTCCGCGAATTCGCCGATGAGGGCGGCGCGGGTGCCGGACTTCAGGGGGAGGATGCCGTCGTTTTCCAGCAGGACGATGGACGCGGCGGCGCATTTTCTCGCCAGGGCGTGGTGGGCGTCGAAATCGATCTCCTGGGGGGAAGCGGCGATGGCTTCCGTGGTGGACAGGATCACGGGGATCAGCTCCCGGAGCCGCTGGTCCAGAT
This sequence comes from Oscillospiraceae bacterium, assembly GCA_017473225.1. Lineage (GTDB taxonomy): Bacteria > Bacillota > Clostridia > Oscillospirales > Oscillospiraceae > Faecousia. The sequence continues at coordinate 11,134 of JAFUMG010000054.1, forward strand.
ATGCTTCGGAAATTTTGCCGTCTTTCACAGCCCGCACAAGATTGATGGCGGCGTCGGCGCCGGGGCCGGGCATGGTCAGGTTGGAGCCGCTGCGGATGCCCAGGGCGTGGTCATTGTCGGCGCCCCAGTCGGTGACCACGAAGCCGTCGAAGCCCCATTCCTCCCGGAGGACTTTTTTCAGGAGCCATTCATTTTCATTGGAATAGACACCGTTGATCAAATTGTAGCTGGACATGATGGACTTGGGGCGGCTCTCTTTCACGGCGATCTCGAAGGCCGCCAGGTAGATCTCCCGGAGGGTCCGCTCATCCATCACGGAGTCGGTGGACATTCGCCGCAGCTCCTGGGAGTTGGCGGCGAAGTGCTTGGGGCAGGCGGCAACGCCATTTTCCTGGATGCCCCGGATGTAGGCCGCGGCCATTTTGCCCGCCAGGTAGGGGTCCTCAGAGAAATATTCGAAATTCCGGCCGCAGAGGGGGCTGCGCTTCATATTCAGGCCGGGGCCCAGGAGCACGTTGACCTGCTGGGCGGCGGCCTCCCGGCCCAGGGTCCGGCCCATTTCCTCCCCCAGCTCCGTGTCCCAGGAGTTGGCCATGGTGGCGGCGGTGGGGAAGCAGGTGGCGGGGATGGACTCGTTCAGGCCCAGATTGTCGGCGGAGCCCGCCTGGCGGCGCAGACCATGGGGCCCGTCGGCCAGGAACATGGCGGGGACGCCCTTTTTGCTGAGGTCCCGGGTGGTCCACATGCTCCACCCCTGCACCAGGGCGGCCTTTTCTTCCAAAGTCAGAGTTTGCAGGATGGTTTCAATGTTCATGATATCGCTCCTTGGTGTGTAAATTGTAGTTTAGCGCTCCGCCTGTGGCATCGCAATGCAAAATTCAAAATGCAAAATGCAGAATGATGGTGTGCGCAAAGCGCACAATTTAAATGATTTCTACAGGAAATACCACAATTTTGCATTTTGCATTCAGCATTCTGCATTTCGTGCAACAGCACGATAAACTACAATTTGAACTTTCCTCCACTATACCACAAATTCTCCCATTTGGGAACAAAAAACCTGCCATTGCGGTTACAATGGCAGGTTTGATATCATACTGATATTCAATTAAAATCTTTAAGGCAAAGCATTGAAGATTTTAATATGAAGATCAATATGAGACGGGATTCTGTTATTTTCTATTTCGAAAATAACAGAATCGACAGCACCGTCAGGTGGTGTCTTTCAAATTGAA
>JAFUMG010000055.1 GCA_017473225.1 Oscillospiraceae bacterium
CTAGTGTAAAATGTGTGTAGGACAATATGCTTACCTCCGTGTTCATGTTTGTGTAGCAACTACATTTTACACTAAGGTTTGCATATTGTCTTATTTTATTTTGGGGTGTTGCACTTCAGATTGTAACCTGCCCAGCCCCCTCGTCAGAGGGGGCCTTGGGTGCGGTGCAAATCTGAACAAAAAACTACAATCCAAAGCAAAAATGGGCCCGTCCTTTCGGACGGGCCCGGAATGATATAGGGATCAGGCGATATCGCGATACAGGAAGGTCACGATCTGGCCGCGGGTGCATTCGCCATCGGGATTGAAGACATCATCAGAGCCATAGCCATTGGTGATGCCGTTCTCAACGGCCCACAGGACTGCCTTGTAGTAGAACGCGCCGCTCTTGACATCCTTGAAGGGATTGGCAGAGCTCTGGGGAGCGGGCTTGTTTTCGTAGCGCCACAGGAAGGTCACGACCTGGCCGCGGGTGCAGATGCCGTCGGGATTGAAGGTGTAACGACTGCCATAACCATCGGTAATACCGTTCTCAACGGCCCACAGAACTGCCTTGTAGTAGAAGTCCTTCTTGCTGATATCCGTGAAGGTGGTGGAGGTGCTCTCGGGCTCGGGGCTGCCGGCCGCGCGCCACAGGAAGGTCACGATCTGACCGCGGGTGCATTCGCCGTTGGGATTGAAGATATCATCGGCGCCGTAGCCATTGGTAATACCCTCATTGACTGCCCACAGGACCGCGTCATAGTAGAAGTCCTTCTTCTTGACGTCCTTGAAGGGGTTGACCAGAACCACAGGCTCCTCCTCTTCAACCTCGACCTGGCCTTCCAGCACGATCTCAGCGGCGGGCCAGTTCCAGTCGGCGTCGGGGGAAACCACGACCTGGATGATGATCTCATCACCGGCGGCCACATCGAGGGAGACGGTGCCGTCATTGCTGTCGGACATCCAAGCGGTCTCGTAGTTGGACATATTGGTCAGGATCACGTCATACTCAACGCCCGCGGTGGCGCTGGAGGCAGTCAGCTTCAGGGTGCCCTCGGTTTCAACGGTCCAGGTGTAGTAATAGCCCTGGCTGTTGCCCGCCTGCAGGGAAACGTCGATCTGCTCAACGCCGGTCAGGACCTCGGGGTTCATCTGGGAACCAGCGGGGTAAACCATCTCGCCGGTCATGGAAATTTCAGCGGCGGGATAGTTCCAGCTGTCGTCGGCATAAACAGAAACCTGAATGATGACCTGGTCACCGGCGGCGACATCCAGGGAAAGGGTGCCGTCATCGCTGTCCTGCAGCCATGCCATCTGATAGGTGGACATGTTGGTCATGACCACTTCGTACTCCACGCCCTCGGTGGCTTCGCCCATGGTCAGGACCAGGGTGCCCTCGCCCCGGGAATACCAGCTGTAGTAGTAGCCCTGGCTGTTGCCTTCCTCGATGGAAGCGTTGATCTGCTCAATGCTGAGCAGATATTCGGGGTTCATCTGGGTACCAACGGGGTACACCATTTCGCCGGTCATGGAAATTTCAGCGGCGGGCCAGTTCCAGTCGTCGTCAGGAGCAACCGCCACCTGAATGATGACCTGGTCACCGGCGGCCACGTCCATGGACACCGTGCCATTGTCGCTGTCGGACAGCCATGCCATCTGATAGTTGGACATATTGGTCAGGATCACATCGTACTCCACGCCCTCGGTGGCTTCGCCCACGGTCAGAACCAGAGTGCCTTCGCCACGGGAATACCAGCTGTAGTAGTAGCCCTGGTCGTTGCCCTCCTCGATGGAGACATTGATCTGCTCCACGCTGAACAGGGCCTCAGGGTTCATCTGGGTGCCCACGGGATAAATGAAGTCGCCGGTCAGAGTGGTCTCGACAGCGGAATAGTTGTAGGTGGAATCGGGAACCGCCACGACCTGAATGGTGACGGTGTCACCGGCCTTCACGTCGATGGAGACGGTGCCGTCCTCGCTGTAGGACATCTGGGGATAGGAGGCGCTGCCGGTGCTGCTCAGGATCACGTCAAACTTGGTCTCATCATAATCCGCAGCGGAAATAACCAGAGTACCGTCAGCACGGGAGGTCCAGTTATAATAGTAGCCCTGGTCATTGCCCTCCTCGATGGAAACATTGATCTGCGCAATGCCGAAAAGCGCCTCGGGATTCATCATGGAACCGACGGGATAGGCAAAGGACAGGCTGTAGGTGGCATCAACGCTGGAAGTCAGGGTGAATTCCTTCACGGGAGAAGCCACGCCGGAGGCAGTAAACTCAACCGTGATCACGCCATTTTCATCGGCCGCATAAGTAGTTCCATTGTAGACAACGACCGCGTCAGCCGCGTCAGAAATGGTCAGGGTCGTACCGGTAAACTTGCCGCCATAGGTCGCGGTCTCGCCTGCGGCAAGGACCGCTTCATAGGGGGCAGTGATGTCGGTGATGTAGATGGTTTCGGTTTCCTCCGTGTCCGCGGCAAAGGCAACGGTCGTCATGGACATGATCATCGCGATTGCCAGCACCAGAGAAAGTACTTTTTTCATAGTTGTTTTGCCTCCTCATTCGAGATTATTTTGTGGCGCTCCGCAGAGCACCGAAAAACCCGGGAAAATCAGTCCGGGATTTTTCCTTCAGGACTCCCCGGATTGCTCCGGGGAGATTTTACTGCACATAGCAGCAGCAGAACATCCAGGCGATCTCCGTATTCAGGCCTTCCACGCCGCTGAACAGGTAGTTGCCGTTGGCGCTGTCCCACCAGCCCTTGCTTTCGCCGCCGTTGATGAGCATGTAGTAAAGGTCCTCGGTCATGGGATAGACACCGTAGCCCTCGGCATCGATGCTCTCCACATACCGGCACATGCATTCGGTGTAGTCTTCCTTCTTCACAAAGGCGCCGGTCTCATCCCGGAAGGTCTTGCCGAAGCTGGTGCCGCCGTGGCCCTCATAGCCCAGCATCTTGTAGAAGGAGACGTAGGGTGCGTTGGGGCCCAGGTCCACATAGAGGATAGGACCGTCGGCACTGTTCAGGTGATAGTAGCCGTCCGCGCCCAGGACCGGGGTGAAGTCCGCCGTCGCTCCGGCGATGTTCACATAGGTCAGGCTCTGGCCCTCGCTGAGGGTCAGCTTGAAGGCCGTGGGCGGGGTCTGGGCCTGGTAGACCTCGGCGGGGATGTCGGACTCATCCAGCACCGCGTCGCCGGTCCGGATCACCTCGATCACGCACTCGGAAGCTCCGGTGACACCGATGATACAGACGGTGCCCAGATTGCTCTCCTTGACGTTCCGGGTAAAGGCGTTGTCCGCGTAGTCCGTGGACGCGGTCTGATCCAGGATAAAGGAGGTCGTACCGCCCCAGTAGCTGATGACCGCGGAGGGGCTGGAGGTGGTGAAGCGGTAAGTACCGGCTTCGGTGGGAGTAAACAGGAAGTAGTTGACCACATTCGCCTGCATACCGCTGACATAGGTGCCGCCCACATACAGGATGTTGGCCGTACCCACATACAGCTCCTCCGTCTCGCCGGTCAGGCCGCCGGCCACATGGAGCACCAGCTCCGTGACATCGCCGGTCAGGACCGCCGCATTCGGATCATAGTAGAGTCCCTCCTGGCTGAAAGCCAGGGACACGGTATAGCTGCCCTTGTCCAGGGTGGCCCGGGCCTTGCCCTCGGCATCGGTGGTGCCCAGAGCTACCGCGGTGCCGTCCTTCAGGAACTGCACCACCACGTTGGGCTGGGGCACGCCGTCACAGTCCAGGACCGTCACCGTGTAATCCACACTGATGATCTCCGGCTCCGTGGGCTCCTGGGCTTCCTCCTTCGTCAGGACGATGGTCCGCTCGGGTGCCTCGGCCGTCAGCTCGAAAACCGTCTCTTCCGCGATATAGCCCTCCGGCAGCTCCAGTGTAAAGGTATAGGCGCCGACAGGCATCTTGATCACAGCCACGCCCTCGGCGTTGGTGGTCATTTCCAAGGTGGCATTGTCTGCCTGGACCGTCAGGCGCACATCCGCCATGGGCTGGCCATCCCCGTCGGTCACCGTTACGGTATAGGCGGCCCGGTCGGAATCATCCTCCTCCAGCAGCGCGTCCGCCTCGAAGGATGCCAGAGATTTCAGCTCGGCGGCGGGATAGGTGCCGTCCTCCGCGGGCAGCGCCACCACGATCACCGTCAGCACATCGCCCTGGTTCATCTGGATGGAAACCGTGGTGATCAGGGTATCCACATCGGTGATGGCGTCATCGCTCAGGGTGCGGTAGTCGCCGGTATCGGAATTGTAGAGCAGGTAATCGCACTCCACACCCTCGGTACCGCTGAGATACCGCAGCGTCACAACGCCGTCGGCCTCCGCCGTATACTGATAGTAATAACCCTCGTCATTGCCCGCTTCCAGAATGGTGGTGAATTCACCCATCCGCAGCTGGGCGGGATGGGCCGCGGTGCCATAGATGTAGTCAAAGCTCAGCGTCACGGCCTTGGCCGCGCCGCCGGTGTTGCCGATGGCCAGGAGCACGGGAGTCTTGACATCTCCCTCCGCCATGGACACAAGGATCTTGCCGTTTTCAGCGCTGTAGGTCACGCCGCCATAAACGACCCGGGCGTCCGGATCCTCGATGGTCAGGTTGGTACCGTTGACGCCGTAAATATTGTAGTACTGGTAGTCCCCTGCCCCAATCTGCTCCGTCACCGCGGTGCTGGGGATCTGGTCCACCGTCAGGGTGTAGGGATTGCTTTCGGAACCCAGGGGCCAGGTGAAGCTGACGGTATAGGCGGCCGCTTCGGCACTCCGGCTGCCGATCTGCAGGGGAACAGGCTTGTTCTCCGGGTCGGAAGCCAGGGCCACGGTCACGACGCCCTCCTGCGCTTCGTAGGTGACGCCGTCATAGACCACATAGGCGTCGGCGCTCTCGATGGTCAGCACCGCGCCGCAAACACTGTACACCTTATAGGCAACCGTCTGCTCCGCGGGGATCTTCACCGTATCAAAGGAGCCCAGCTCCTGGTCAAAGAGCTCCGCGTAGGGGTTGCCCTCGGTGCCGGGGGCGTCCACCGTGAGTACTTCCGGGGTGACTTCGCCGGAGCCGCTGTCCGTGTCATCCGTAGTCCCGCCGATGGTCCCGCTGCCGGAGCCGCCGCCGGTGAAACCGCCGGTGCCGCCGGGGCTGGAACTGCCGCCGGAAGAGCTGGGCTCCGTGGCTTCCGTGGGCTCCTCGGTGGGCTCTTCCGTCGCTTCGGTGGCCTCCGTGGGCTCCTCCGTCGCCTCGGTGGGAGCCTGTGTTGACTGCTCCGTTGCGGAAGGATCAGCCGGTTCCTTCTCCCCGCCGCAGGTAACCAGCAGCAGGATGACGCACAGCACCAGGCAAACCAGACCAGCGATCAGGCCGATCAGTTTTTTATTGTATTTCATCACGCCCTCCTTCCATTGTCATCAATCAACAACGTTGGGGTTAATCTGATTATCTTGGGTATCAGCCAACGGCCTTCAGGGTCAGGGTCATCTCGGTGGAACCGGACTCAAAATAGAAGTTCTCGGCTTCGGCCTCATAGCCTTCGGGAACGGACAGGAAGCTCACCTTGTAGTCAGCTTCTTCCACGGTCCACTGGGCAACGCCGGAGGCGTCGGTCACCGCGGGGATGCAGGCATCCAGGCAGATCTGGACCATGGTGCCGGCCATGGGGTTGCCTTCGCCGTCCACGACGGTGACGGTGTAGGTGACCATGCCCTCAGCCACGGGGGCTTCGGTCTCGGCTTCGGTGGGAGCCTCCGTCACAACAACGGGAGCTTCGGTAGTCGCGGGGGTGTCGTTTTCAGCGCTGCCGCAGGCGCACAGGCCCAGGACCAGGCACAGCGCCAGCACGGCGGAAACAAATTTCTTCATGGTATATTTCCTCCTCCTGTCCGGCTCTTCGCCGGGCGGATATCATTTTCGGTTTTGTGGGCCCCGGACTTCCGGAGAAGTCCGGGGATTTGTGGTTTTTGTGTTACTGAACGTAGCAGCAGCAGAACATCCAGGCGATCTCGGTGTTCAGATTTGTGATGCTGCTGAAGAGATAGTTGGGGCTTTCGCTGTCCCACCAGCCCTTGTAGTCGCCGCCCTGCCGCAGCATGTAGTACAGGTCCTCGGTCATGGGATACACGCCGTAACCCTCGGAATCGATGGCCTCCACATACAGGCACATGCAGTCGGTATAATCTTCCTTCTTCACAAGGCCGCCGTTTTCATCCCGGAATACCTGGGTGAAGCTGGTGCCGCCGTGGCCCTCGTAGCCCAGCATCTTGTAGAAGGAGACATAGGGCGCGTTGGGACCCAGATCCACATACAGGATGGGACCGTCGGCGCTGTTCAGGTGGTAGTAGCCATCCGCGCCCAGGACCGGGGTGTAGTCCGCCGTCGCGCCCGCCACATTCACATAGGTCAGGCTCTGGCCCTGGCTGAGGGTCAGCTTAAAGGCCGTGGGGGGTGTGGTGGCTTCATAGACCTCGGCGGGGATGTCGGATTCATCCAGCACCGCGTCGCCGGTCCGGGTGATCAGCAGGAAGCATTCCTCCGCGCCGGTGACGCCGATGATGCAGTCCACGCCGATGTTCCGCTCCTTGATGTTCAGAGTGAAGGCATTATCCGCGTAGTCGGTGCCGCCGGTCATATCGCTGATGAAGTACACCGAGCCGCCCCAGTAGCTGATCACAGCGGAAGGATCAGAGGTGGTAAACCGGTAGGTGCCGGGTTCGGTGGGGGTAAAGATGAAGTAATTGGTGACGCCGCTCTGGAGCGTGGCGTAGGTGGCGCCGGTGGTCACATGGTACAGCTCGCCCACATAGGACTCGGTATAGGTGCCGTCCTGCTTCACCGCCACACAGACCGTCCCGGAGGGTTCCGTCTCGGTCAGGACCAGCCGGGAAGCATCGGCCCGGTAGATATCGGAATCAAAGGACAGGGCCACGGTATAGCTGCCCGCGGGCAGGCTCATGACCGCCGTGCCGGTGGCATCCACCGGGCTGATGCCCACGGTGGCGCCGTCACGCAGGAAGGTGACCGTGGCGTTGGTCATGACATTTCCGTAGAAGTCCGTGACCTTCACCGCGTAGTCCACCTGCCGGGGCTGCTCCTCGCCGGAGCCGGTGTCCTCCTTCAGCGTCACCACCAGCTCCGTGCCGGAGCCGAAGGGAACGGAGGCGGAATCCAGATAATAGCCGCTGGGGGCGCCGATGACCGCGCTGTAGTCACCCTGGGTCAGGGTGAAGCTGATGGCGCCGTTAGCATCGGTATAGCCGTAGCTGCCGCCCACGGAAACCAGAACGCCGCTGACCGGGCTGCCGGCCATATCCAGGACACGGACCGTGTAAACCGCCGTCACCACCACATCGGTATCCAGCTTGACGGAGATCACGGGATCCGCTTCCGTCAGGGTGAATTCCGTCACCCGGGCCTTGTAGCCTGCGGGGATCTTGACGGTCACCGGGTAGGTGCCGGGCTCCAGCTTGGCCGCCGCCAGGCCGCTTTCGTCGGTGGTCAGAGTCAGGGTGGAGCCGTCCGCCTGCTTCAGGTAGACCTGGGCGCCGGAAATGGGGGTCCTGTTTTCATCCGTCAGGGTGACAGCGTAAACGATCTTCTCCACTTCCTCCTCAGTCTCTTCCTGGACGCCGGTATCCATATAGGCTTCAAAGGTGAAGGACGCCGCGGGATAGACACCGGAGCTGTCCGGCATGGCCGCCGCGGAGAACTGGATCGTATCTCCCGCCCGGACCTTGATGGATACCACTCTCGCGCCGGTATCGTCCTTGCGGCCCTCGCTCTGGTAATTGCGCAGGGCGTAGGTATTCAGATTGTAAAGGGTAAAGTCATAATCGACGCCTGCGGTGGCGCTCAGGCACCGCACCGCCAGGGTACCGGCCTCCGTGGCCTTGTAGGTGAAATACACACCCTGGTTGTTGCCGGCGGAGACCGCCGCGTCAAACTTGCCCAGGGACATGGCATAGGGGTTGCCCATGGTGCCCTTGAACAGGCTGAAGCTCAGAGTAAAGTTTTTCTCCTCGTCGCCGGAGTTGCCCACCACCAAACTGACGGGGGTGGAAACATCCTGGGAGGCGATGGACAAGCCCACCACGCCGCCGGAGGGCTTGTAGGTCTTGCCGCCGTAAATCACATAGGCATCGGCGTCCCGGATCTGCACATACAGCTGGGTGACCTTATAGATGTTCATGTAGACCTCTTCGTCGGGGGCCACATTTACCGTATAGCTGGAAAAGCCGCCGAACTCAATGGGGTTTTCCTTTGTGCCGATGGTGCGGGCTTCCCGTTCCTCCTCGGTCTCGGGGATGTCATCCACGGTCTTGGCGATGGTCTGCACATAGTCCTCAGCGCCGTAGTAGGAGAGGATCCGCTCAAAGAGCGCCGCTTCCGTGACGCTGCCCTTGTGGATCAGGGCAATGTTGCCGAACCGGTCGATCACCACGGTGGTGGGATAGGCCGTCAGCTGCATGGCCTCCTGCCATTTCTCGTCGCACAGAGCCATGGGGAAGGTCAGCTCCTGCTCCTTGCGGAATTCCGCCACGGCGTCCACATCATCGTTGATGGGATTCAGGGCCAGCACTTCCACGCTGTCGCTGTACTTCTCGTAGGCCTCCTGCAGATAGGGGAACTCCGCCTTGCAGGGCGCGCACTCCAGATACCAGAAGTTCAGGACCACCGCGTTCTTTTCCTGCAGCAGCTGGGAGATGGTGTACTCCTTGCCGTCGATGGCGGTGAAGGTGTAATCGCAGATCATATCACCCAGCTCAAAGGTGATACCCTCCAGATCATCCACCTCGATGATCTCATTGCCCAGGACGATCCGGGTCTCCTCGCCGGTGAGGGGGTAGTGATCCTCCACCGGGTAGCCCTCGGGGACGCCGCTGAGCACCGCCACATAGCTGTCGCTGGCGGCATCGGTGAAGGTGATCACGCCCTCGGCATCGGTCTTGGCAAACCAGACCAGTTCCGCCAGGGTATCGTCGGTGTAGATATAGATACCCACACCCTCCAGAGCCATGCCGCTGCCGGTGGTGAGTTCAATTGTATAGGTGGTGCTTGCTCCGGTGGGCTTGGTCCCCTCCGCCTCCTGCTTGCGGCAGGAGACCATCAGGCAGCTCAGGCAGATCGCCAGAACCAGACAGGCGGCGAGCAAGGCGCGCTTTTTATTAACTGTCATAACATCACACACTTTCAAACAGTGACTTGGTTTTCAGGACTCCCGCGTTCAGGCGATGTAGCGGCACATGAACAGCCAGGAGATCTCGTTGTTGATGCCGGGGACCAGATTGCCGTTGTCATCCATGAACAGATACATGCTGCCGTTGGGATCGAACCAGCCGGAATCGGCACCCTCGTTCTGGATGATGTATTTCAGGTCCTCAGTCAGAGGATAGTAGCCGGAGTTCTCATCCATGTACTCCAGATACTCCATCAGGCATTCGGTATAGGATTCCTTCTTCAGGAAATTGCCATCCTCGTCCAGGAAATAACGGTTGACGCCGGTGTGGTCCAGAATGGTCTTGAAGCAGTCCAGGTACTTCACATCGGTGCCCAGGCTGACCAGGACCAGGGGGCCGTCGGCGGAATCCAGGTGATACCAGCCGGCGTCATCCAGCACCAGCTCATAGGTGCCGGTGGCGGCGGTGATGTCGAATTCCTTCACGCTGGCGCCGCTGGGCAGGACGTAGGGGGTCAGCTCAACGGTGGGAGCGTAGACCGTCCAAGGCTCATCCTCCATGGTGCGCTTCGGCTCGCCGGTGCGCTCGACGGTCAGGATGCAGCTTTCCGCTGTGCCGGCGTCCACGCCGATGACATAGACGGAGGTGCCGCCGTCGGTGCCGATCATGGCAGCCTTGACGGAGATGATGACGGAATTCTCCGTCACCTCCTCAGCCACATTGGTGGTCTGCACGAAGTGGGGCGCGCCGTAGTAGCCGATCTGCTCCACCTCGTCGCCGGCGGAGAACTCATAGGTGCCCGCCATGGTGGGGGTGAACAGGAAGTAGCTGCGCTCGCCGGGGGTCAGGCTCACATAGGTGCCGCCCACGCTGACGGGATAGGCCTGGAACTCCTGGCCGTCCACATAAAGGGTCTGGGGCTCCGCGGTGGGGGTATGGGCCAGAACGATCTCCAGAGAGGTCTGGTCCGCAGAGAGGGTCAGGCCCTCCTGCTCATAATAGTATTCGCTGGCGTCGCCGGTGAACATCAGCTCCACGGTGTAATCGCCCTTGGCCAGGGTCTTGGTGACGGTGCCTGCGGCATCCACCACCTGCATGGCCACCTGCTCATCGCCGCTGAGGATCCGGACGATGATGCCCTCGGTATAGGGATTGCCCAGGGCATCCACCACGGAAACCTGATAGTCGGCTTCCTTGCCGCCCGCGGCAGCCTGGTCTCCGCAGGCCGCCAGCATCGCGACACACAGCAGCACGGTCAGGACCAGCGCTGCGCTCTTCTTAAGATTCTTCATGATTTATAATACCATCCTTGGGAAATAAGTCGGGTCCGTTATTTTTCGGGGCCCAGGTAATCGTAGTAGTAGCAGACCTTGGTCCAGGAGTTATCCACGTTCTCGAAGGTGTACTTGTTCATCAGCAGCTGCAGGATCTCGGCCAGCCGCTCGTCCACGGGGACGCAGCCCTGCTTCTCCTCGCTGCCCTTGGTAATGATCTTGTCCAGGTAAGTGCGGATCTCCTCGGTCAGGTCCTCGCCCTTGCCGTGGTACTTGCCGGCATACACATCCTCCAGCTGGTAGATCTCAGCATAGGAATCATAGTCCTCGCCCCACAGCTCCCGCAGGTAAGCGTCGGTGGCGTCCACATCACCTTCGTACTTCTTCAGGAAGGACAGGATGTACAGATCGTCCTCGGTCTTGCTGAAGTCGAAGCCGCCCAGGTCGATCATACCGGTGATCATGACGGTCTCGCCGTTGGCGTCCTTCGCCACAGTGCCATCCTCATTGTAGGAGGGCACATTGGAGATGGGGGTGCCGAACACGCCGGTAGCGCCGGTGAAGTCGCAGTAGATCAGGCTGCCGTACTTCTGCTTGCCGTTGGCATCCAGGCCCAGGTCCTCGTAGTAGTAGCCGTCCTCGCCCAGGACCACGTCGATACCGCCGGTGATCAGGTAGTACATCGCCTCGCCGGTGGCGTCGGAGTCATAGGTGAAGTAGCCGGGAGCACAGGCCCGGAACAGGTCGTGGGTCGCGCCGACGTACTCGATATCGTAATAGATGTAGCCGACCTCATAGGGATCCCAGAAGGCGATGTCGATGTAGTAGGGCTTGCCGGCCTCCATATAGAAGACCATGGAAACTTCGCCTTCCTCGGTGAACATTCTCTCATCCCGCTCGTAAACCAGCAGCTCCGTGCGGTTCTCATCGAAGATCCAGCCGTCCACGCCGTTGGTGGACTCATTGTGGGAGGTGATGCGGTAAACGCCGGAACGGGAGGGAACGAACTCTGCCAGCATACCTCTGGGCATGATGATGCGGTTATAATAGAAGTAGTTGGTGGCCACACCAGTGCCCTGCTTGGCGGTAAAGGCGGAGAAGGTGGTCAGACCCGCGATGGGATCCTCCATGGGCTCGTCGGTGCCATACTGCTCATAGTACATGCACATACGCAGCCACTCGTTCTCGTCCTCTTCGGAGAAGCCGTAGAGGGTGTCCACATCGAGCAGCAGCTCCTTCAGCTCTTCATTGACGGTGCAGTAGCCGGTCAGGTTGGAATTGGAAGCGTAGTTGCAGTAGGTCTCGATCAGCTCGTACTTGTCCTCACCGTCCACGGTCAGGCCGCCGTCATAGACCATTTCCCAGACGCTCCGGTCCTCGCTGAACTGGCTGTAGTTCATCAGGTTCGCCAGCAGCAGGGGGCCGTTCTCGGAGCCCACATGGTAGTAGCCGTCCTCCTCGTTCAGGACGATGTCCACATAGGTATAGTCAAAGCCATCCTCGGACACGGAAGCCTGGCGGGGCAGGTAGGTCGCGGCATCGATCTGCTCCTTGTCGATGATACGCATATTCTTAATGTATACGGTATCGTCGCCGGCGTTATCGGACTCGTCCTTCAGGTAGCACAGGGCCACCTCATAGGTGCCGTCTTCCTCGGCGACCCAGGGATAGCAGCTCTTCCAGGTCTCTTCCTCATCCACGCCGGACATCTGGTAGATATCCTCATTGTCCACGATGACGATCATCGCGTCGGCGCCCTGCTCGGAGGAGATCAGGTAATCAAAGCCAACAGCCTGGCCGGCCTTCAGCTCCACATCCGCGTACAGGATCGCGAAGGAATCCTCGATCTCCTGGTTGGAAGCCTTCAGGCAGGTCTCGCCGTTCTTCTCGGTAATGATGAAGGGCCAGGTAACATTCGCGCTCTCACCCTCCTCGGGGCGGTAGGTCACGGGAATGTCGCCATTGTTGATGGCCGCGGAAATGTCCTCGGAAGCGGGCATTTCATAGGTGGGCTTCATGGTGGTGATGACATCGCTGACGCCGTTGTAGCAGATCTTCTGCTCATAGTCATCGCCGGTGAAATGCTCAAAGATGCTGGTAAAGGGACGCAGGCTGGTGATGCCGCCGACCTCGATCAGGCAGATGACGCCGTAGCGGTCCACGATGATGGAGGTGGGATAGCCGCTGATGCTGAAGGTCTGGCTCCAGGCTGCCTGAACGGAAGCCATGGGGAAGGTCAGGCCCATGGAGGACTGGTAGGCAGCCACGGTATTGGCATCGTCCAGGGGGTCCAGGGCGATGACGCCGACGCTGTCCTTGTACAGCTGGTAAGCCTCTTCCATATATGGGAACTCATTGGCGCAGGGGCCGCAGGTGGTGAAGAAGAAGTTGATCAGCACCATATCCTTCTCCGCCAGCATGTCGGACAGCTTGACGGTGTTGCCGTTGGAATCCACGGTGGAGAAGTCGTACATGACGTCGCCCAGGCCCAGCGTGGCGCCGGACAGGCTCTCGCCCTCGATCAGCGCGGACTTCACCTTGATGGTGGCCTTGTTGCCGCTGAAGCTGTAGGACGCTTCCGGCTGATAGCCGGCGGGAACGCCGGAGATCACGATGGCATAATCGCCGCTCTCCGCCAGCTGGAAGCTGACATTGCCTTCCTCATCGGTCTCGCCGTACTGCTTCAGATCGGCGAGGGTATCGTCCGCGTAGACGTATACATCCGCGCCAGCCAGGGCCATGCCGCCCATGGACGAGACATTGACAGTATAGTTCTGGGTGGCCGCGTCCCCGGCAGTGGTCTCGCCGGTTTCGTCTTCGGAACCGCAGCCGGCCATGGCGGCAGCCATCGACAGGATCATCGCGCAGGCGAGGATCAGCGACAGCAGTTTCTTGAAATTGCTCATTTTTGCCTCCTGTGACCCAATATGGATCGGGATAATTCTTAATTTTGGACATAAAGCCCTTTTTAACCAAAATATAGTAACATAATAAAAAAGAACAGTCAATAGATTGAAAAGTTTTTTCTTTACCAAACTGAAGTAATTTCCGTTTTCGGTAAAACTTTTAATAATTTCTTAAGGAATCCACTTTCTTTCCCACGGCAGGAAAAATGAGCAGCCCGCAGGCCGCCCAACAAATTCAGTATAGCACCGCGCCCTCCCCCTGTCAACGGCTTTTGTCCGCCATCGGTGTAAATCTGTATTTTGCACATTCCGTTTTCGTTCATTTTATCTAATTTTCCATCTTGAAAATCCCGTTTCTTTGTGATAACTTATAGTTAGAAAGGGTGATACCAATGTACAGGTAAATCCTCAAGACGGCTTTCAAAATCAGAATATCGATCCTCCGCGGACAGAAGCTTCAGATGGTGTATTGAAGAAGGAAATGATGTGACGAAAGAAAGACGGAAGGATCCCAAGACAGATGAAAGCCGCAAATCCGCAGAAAGCGAGGTTACCCAATGATCGAACCCAAGAATTATGAGAAATAACCCTTAACGAGCCGGAAGGTAAGTTAAGGGTTATTTCTTTTTGCCGATATATCCGCCCCCACGGGCGGCTTTTTTATTACCTGGGAAGTAAATTGTAGTTTGTCCTACAGTCTGCAAATTACCAACAACGCTGTCATCCCGAGCGAGCGTCAGCGAGTCGAGGGATCTTGGCACCGATTTTACTGCAAATCTCAACGAAATGCGTAGATCCCTCGACTCCATTTCATGTAGTCTATGGTATGATTGCCACCGGCAATCATGGATATTCAGAACCGCTGCGCTATGCTCGGGATGACAACTGCGTTGCGTAAGGGAACGTTAAACTACAATTTGAAATTCGCCCCGCCGGCAAATCCATCGGTTGACAGCATCAGCGGTCGTTGGTATAATATCTCCATTGTTTCCGGTTCGTGAAGATCGGACCAAGGACCTCCTGTCCAGAGGCTGGGCGGGGCGGTCCGGCACTGAAGGCAGCTGAGCGTCTTCCGCGGCACGACAGGACCCCCGCACCGCCGCCATAAGCGCTCCGAGCCGCCTAGGGCCAGCAGAGGCTGGCGTTTCTTTCTTCCATGAGCGGTCAAACTTATGGAAAGGTGAAACAAAGAAATGGCAAAGATCAAAGAATTCCTCAGACGCAAAGACATCATTTTCTCCGGCAAGCGCTATGGGCTGGACGCCCTGGGCGCCATGGCCCAGGGCCTGTTCTGCACCCTCCTGGTGGGTACCATCCTGAACACCATCGGCCAGCAGTTCCATATCGGGTTCCTGAACGCCATCATCGTCACCATCGGCACCGGCGAGGGCGCTGTGAACTACACCATCGGCGGCCTGGCTTCCGCCATGGTGGGTCCCGGCATCGCCGTGGCCATCGGCTCCGCCCTCCACGCCCCTGGGCTGGTCCTCTTCTCCCTGATCCCCGTGGGCTTCGCCGCCAACGCCATGGGCGGCGCCGGCGGACCTCTGGCGGTCTATTTCATCGCCATCGTGGCCTGCGAATGCGGCAAGCTGGTGTCCAAAGAGACCCGGATCGACATTCTGGTGACCCCCATTGTGACCATTCTGGTGGGCATCGGCGCGGCGTCCGTCATCGCGGGCCCCATCGGCGCCGCCGCGAAGGCCGTAGGCCAGGCCATCATGTGGGCCACCGAGCTGCAGCCCTTCTGGATGGGCATCCTGGTATCCGTCATGGTGGGCATCGCCCTGACGCTGCCCATCTCCTCCGCCGCCATCTGCGCTTCCTTCGGCCTGGTGGGCCTCGCGGGCGGCGCGGCTGTGGCCGGCTGCTGCGCCCAGATGGTGGGCTTCGCCGTCATGAGCTTCCGGGAAAACCGCTGGGGCGGCCTGGTGGCCCAGGGCATCGGCACCAGTATGCTGCAGATGCCCAACATCATCAGGAACCCCAAAATCTGGATCCCGCCCACGCTGGCTTCCGCCATCACGGGCCCCATCGCCACCTGCCTGTTCAAGCTGGAAATGAATGCCCCCTCCGGCGGTCTGTCCTCCGGCATGGGCACCTGCGGCTTTGTGGGCCAGATCGGCGTGTATACCGGCTGGGTCAGCGATGTGGCCAGCGGCGCGAAGGCCGCCATCACCGCCATGGACTGGATCGGCATGGCGCTGATCTGCTTCATCCTCCCCGCGGTCCTGAGCTGGATCTTCTGCGAGGTGCTCCGCAAGTGGGGCTGGATCAAGGAAAACGATCTGAAGCTGGATCTGTAAAGGCAAAAAGCGTTGGGCGGCCAGAAATGGCCGCCCAACATATTTATGATAACAAATTTATCCTGCCACGTCAATCCTTTATGCCCATTTTCAACAACATTCTGCGTTTTTGACAATCATATTTTATTTGATTTGTACAAAATCCCATCTTGCAAACTGCCAAATCCTGTGCTAAATTATAAGCACAAAGAGGTGATACCAATGTACAGGTAAAACCCCAGGTTCAGAAGCAAATAAACTGGGCCAAAGACGAGGCTTTCAAAACCTTCTTCCGTTTAATATAAATTTTGTAAACATCCAAAATGAATGCCGCGGAAGCAATACAAATTTTGTCACCGAAAGCCGAGTCAAAAATCTACGAAAGAGAGGTTAACCAATGATGTTAGATACCAAGAATTCAATGAAATGACCCTTGACTGCACAAAAAAGTTTCTTGAGTCAGACAAGAAATTGCAGTCAAGGGTCATTTCAATTTTACCGCACATTCCCGCTCCTCCGGGGGCGCTTTTTTATTGCCGTTTTTCCCTTCCTGTGCTATACTGTTTGGAAAACCACGAAAGAAGGAATGAACAATGGAACTGGTACAGGGCCGGCCCGAAAGCTGCGCCGGGCGGCTGGAAAAGGAGATCCGATGCTACGACCTGCTGGATTCCCTGGGCGTCAGCTATCAGCGGATCGATCACGAAGCCGCCATGACCATGGAGGCCTGCGCCGCTGTGGACGAGGTGCTGGACGCTACCATCTGCAAAAATCTGCTGCTGTGCAACCGGCAGTGCACCGACTTCTATCTGCTGCTGACCGTGGGGGACAAGCATTTCAAAACCTCCGTGCTTTCCAAGGAGATCGGCTCCTCCCGCCTGTCCTTCGCCGCGCCGGAGTATATGGAGCGGTATCTGGACATCACCCCCGGCTCTTTGAGCGTGCTGGGCCTGATGAACGATCACGGCCATCAGGTGCGGCTGCTGATCGACGAGGACGTGCTGAAGGGCGAATATTTCGGCTGCCATCCCTGCATCAACACCTCCTCCCTGCGTCTGAAGACCCGGGACCTGATGGGGAAGATCATCCCCGCCATGGGCCATGAGCCCCGGCTGGTGACGCTTTAAGATAAAATCCACCCTGACGGGTGGATTTTTTATCTTCCCCAATTTAAGCGTCACCGCAGCCACAAAAAGTCCATGAACTCCGGCACCTGCTTTTCCCAGTCGGCCTCGCAGTGTCCGCCGCCGATCTGGCAGCAGAGCTTCACCGCCGCCCCGGCGGACGCCGCCTGATCCGCCACACGCTTGTTAAAGCCGTAGGTCTTGCTGCTGCGGTCGTCGGTGTTGGGATTCTTCTTTCCCCAGGCCTCCTTCGTGCCCCAGGACAGGAAGATCCGGGTATCGGGGCTCATGGCGTTTCTCCGCATGTCGCTCATCAGCGGCCGCATACAGAAGCCGATGGCGCTGGACACGCAGGCGGCTTTGGAAAACCACCTGTTATACCGGACCGCGCCATACAGCGCCATCAGGCCGCCCATGGAGGAGCCGCCGATGCCGGTGCACTCCCGGAAGGGGATGGTCCGGTACTCCCGGTCGATAAAGGGCTTGATCTCGTTGACGATCCACGCCATGGTGGCGTCCCCCATGGGGGCGAAGGCGCTGAACCAGCTGTCCTTGTTGGCCGGGTACGGCAGGTACTCGCTGAGCCGCTCCTGTCCCTCATGGCCGCACTCGATGCCCACCACGATGATCCTCTTGCCCCAGCCCTCCAGAAAGTCCTTCAGGCCCCAGGATTTGCCGTAGGTGGCGTCGGCGTCGAAAAAGAGGTTGTGCCCGTCGAAGAAGTACATGACGGGGTACCACTCGCCGCTGGAATCATAATCCTCCGGCAGCCAGATATGCAGCGGCCGGTTCTTCCCCTTGGGGGTGTAAAGGAAATCACGTTTGATGAGCATAGGAATGTCCTCCTGGCTGGATTTTCCTCTATTATAAATGCCACAGCCTTGGGTTGCAACTTGAAATTGTAGTTTGGCGCACTGGTGCGGGATGGCCTAACTTGCCTCTCCCTTTGGGAGCGGTGCCCCGAAGGGGCGGAGAGGGCCCTCTCATCTCCGCGCTAAGAGCCGCCCTTCGGGCGGTTGCGCTCCGAAACGCGCCTGCGGGCGCAGAGTCACGCCTTTGGCGTGCCAGCTCTCCCAGAGGGAGAGCCAAGTGGGTTTGTGAACAGTACGCCAAACTACAATCCCCATCCATACCCCGCCTTAACGATATGAAAAAACGTCCCCGTTCTTTGGAACAGGGGACGTTTGATATTCAGATGGCGCGGGTCCATTCGGTGACCAGCAGGCCGGGGATCATCCAGATCAGCTGGTACAGCAGGATATTCAGGGGCGTCAACAGTTCTACCGCGCCGATGACCGCCAGGGCTGCCATGATCAGCATACCCAGACAGCCGCCGACGATGTGGATCGTCAGGCCCAGACGGCAGGCGGTCCGCAGGGCCCGGGCGCCGGTGACGGCGTAGGCCGCGGGAGCCAGGCCCTCGTGGGTGGTCAGCGCCAGGACGGGGGCGTCCTCGGGGATCTGTACCCCGCTCAGGACCGCCTTCTCCTCCCGGGTGGGATAGACCAGCTGGCGGGTACTGACGCCGAATTTTTCCTTCAGGAAGGCAGGGGTCAGCATGAAGTCGTCGGCGGTGATCAGGGGCGTCAGGCCCTTGTAGGCGCAGATGGTGGCCACACCGCTGGCGGAATACTTCATTCTGGCATAGTTGATGGCGAACAGGCCGCAGAACTCGCCCCGGATGGAGACGTAGGCCGCCTGGTTGACCATGGTTCCGGCGGGGATCTCCACGCCCATGTCCTGCAGGAACTTCAAAGAGCCCATCACAACCGGCTCACCGCAGATCTCGCCGCCGATGCCGCCGCCGGGATAGACCTGGAAATTCTTCACAGGATATTTGGGGCCGTTACGGCTCTCCAGCAGCTGCTGGAACACAGGCACCAGTCCGCCGCCGTTGGCGCAGATCAGGGAGGTGGCGTAGGAAATGGTGACCTCCGGGTCCCGGTCGCCGAAGAACTTGACGCCGTTCATCTTGATGGAGCCGGTGGGGAAAATGTCCTGATCGCTGAGGGGATACACGGACCGGCCCTTCACGGCCTTCACGCCGCTCCAGCCGCAGAGCACGGTGCCCAGGCTGTGGAGCCGCCGCTCCAGAATGGCCATAGGCCGGGTGGCGGCGATGAAGAAGCTGGCGGGGACCGCCACCAAGAGCGTGGTGGACAGGATCTGGAAGCCCATGGAAACGCCATGGAGCACTCCCGCCGCCACGGCGATGATGATGCTGACCAGCAGGCAGACCAGAGCGTAGCGGCCCTGCTGCTTTTCGGGGACGGTGGGCTCGTCATAGTGGTCCATGAAGTCCTCCACCTGGCCCTCGCCCCGGAGGATGCCGGGACGGCCCTCATAATAGTCCTCCACCTTCAGCACGCTGTCCAGCCGGGTGGCCTTGCGCATGGTGTCCATCTGGCCCATCTCGGTGCTGCGGCGCTGATAGGTGCTCCAAAGCGCCATAGTCACCTCCAAAGTGAAGGCGGCGCAGATGGGGACCCGCAGCTCCTTCAGGCAGAAGACGCCGTCGATGAAGCAGGCGATAAAGGTGACGAACAGCATGGTGTTCAGGGAGAATTTTCCGCGGAACAGGCCCCCGATGCCGTCCATGATCTGGTTATAGCCCATCAGCGCGCCGATCAGCATGGCCAGGATCTGGCCGAAGACCATCAGCCGCGTCCGGTTTTCCGGGATCATGTCGAAGGCGTACAGGGCGCCGGCACCGGCAGACACCGCGATCACCAGCAGGCACACCAGGATGGCCAGCTGCAGCTTGCCCACGCCCATTTCGCTGAGCTCGTAGTAGCGCTTTTCAGGGCCGGCGATGAGCTTGCGCTTCAGCTCCCGCAGCCGAGACCGGGGCCGGAAGGGAATGGGCTCCGGGGGGATGTATTCCATCTCAGGCTCCTGAAGCGGCTCCTCCGGGGCGGGTTCTTCCTCCGGAGGCAGTTCTTCCCCGGCAACCGGCTCCTCTACCGCTTCGGCCTCCCGGGCGGCCTTCTCTTCCTTCCGCTTTTCCGCGGCCTGAGCAGCGGCCCGGGCAATGTCCTCCAGGCGGATGGTATCGCCGGTGACGCCCCGCTTTTCCTCCGGCTCCTCCGAAGTCTCCTCCGGCGCTTCCGGAGCTTCCTCCGCGGCCAGCGGCTCCTCCGCCTGCTCCTCCGGGGGCGCTTCGGTCTGTTCCGGTTCCTCTTCCGGGAGCTCCGTCAGGTCGGGCAGCGCTTCTTCGGAAAGCTCTTCTTCAGGAAGCTCTTCCCCGCCGCCGAATTCCTTCAGGATGTCCTCCAGGTCCAGAGAATCGAAATCCTGTTCATGTTCCTTCATGGTATTTCCTCCTGGGTTTAACCGAGCCGCTGACGAACCGCCTCATAAAGCAGAATGGACGCAGCGGCAGACGCGTTCAGGGATGTGATGCAGCCCTTCATGGGGATATGGACCATCACATCGCAGTTTTTGCGGACCAGCTGGCTCATGCCGTCGCCCTCGTTGCCGATGACGATGGCGGCAGGGCCGGTGAGGTCCGCCTTATACATGGGGATGGAGCCCTCGGCGGCGGTGCCGAAGACCCAGACGCCCTTTTCCTTCAGCTCGTTGATGGCGTTGTTGATATTGGTGACCCGGGCCACCTTCATGTATTCCACCGCGCCGGCGGAGGCCTTGGCCACGGTAGCCGTCAGGCCCACGCTGCGGCGCTTGGGGATAATGACGCCGTGGGCGCCGGCGCACTCGGCGCTTCTCATGATGGCGCCCAGATTGTGGGGGTCGGAAAGCTCATCGCAGATGACGATCAGGGCGTTTTCGCCCCGGGACGCGGCTTCCTCCAGGATATCGTCGATGGTATAGTAATCATGGGCGGCGACCAGGGCAATGACGCCCTGATGGGCCCGGGTGGTGGACATCTGGTCCAGCTTCCGGCGGTCCACGGGAACGATGACGGCGCCGGCTTCCTTGGCCTGGGCCGCCAGCCGCTGGAGGGCACGGTCGGTGTCGCCGTCGGCGAGAAACACTTTATCGATGGTACGTCCGCTCTTCAGGGCTTCGGTCAGGGCATTGCGGCCCTCGATCTGGCCTTCCACTTCCTCCACGGGGCTCTGCCGCTCGGCGAAGCGGTCCGCCCGGCGGGGACGGTCCTGGGGACGACGTTTTTCATTCATGGCATTCATCTCCAAACTCATAATCTCTAAGGGTTTTCAGCGCATACCTATAGATAATAGCATTATATCAGAATTCCCCGGAATACACAACAGATTTTTTCATAGCCCCGCGCGCCCCTGTCGGCTGCGTTTTTCCGCCGCCTGCCCCCCGCCCCGCGGCCTTGACTTTGGTTTTGGGGTATGATATAACCAGAGCAACAAAAATACGGAGGGATCAGCCATGAAAGAACAGTTTTCCCGAACCCAGCTGCTGCTGGGAGAGGAAGCGATGGAGATGCTCCGCCGGGCCCGGGTCGCCGTGTTCGGCATCGGCGGCGTGGGCGGCTATACGGTGGAAGCCCTGGCCCGGGCCGGGGTGGGGCAGCTGGACCTGATCGACAGCGACACCGTCAGCGTTTCCAATATCAACCGCCAGCTCCTGGCCACCCATTCCACCGTGGGCAGGCTGAAGGTGGACGTGGCGAAGGAGCGGGTGCTGGACATCAACCCCGACTGTCTGGTGCGGACCTACCCCTGCTTCTACCTGCCGGATACGGCGGACCGGTTCGACTTTACCCAGTACGACTATATCGTGGACGCCATCGACACCGTCACCGGCAAGCTCCAGCTGGTGGAGCGGGCCCACGCCGCCGGGACGCCCATCATCTGCTCCATGGGCACCGGCAACAAGCTGGACCCCACGATGTTTCAGGTGGCGGACATTTCCAAGACGTCTTTTTGTCCCCTGGCCCGGATCATGCGCAAGGAGCTGAAAAAGCGGGGCATCGACCATGTGAAGGTGGTCTATTCCCAGGAGGAGGCCCTGACGCCGGTGGGAGCGGAGGAGGAGATGGCCCGGACCGGCAAGCGTCAGATCCCCGGCTCTGTCAGCTTCGTGCCCGGAACAGCGGGACTGATCCTGGCGGGAGAGGTCATCAAGGACCTGATCAAATAAAAACAGGGCGCACCGATCGGTGCGCCCTGTTTGATTGTTGGGGGCAGGTTGTCGTTTAGCGGGCGGTTAAAAAGAAGCATGTCATTGCGAGCCAGCGCGCACGCTGGCGTGGCAATCCCCCGGATATTCCGTGAACCCGCAAAGATAGGAATTGTAGGTTTTTCCGGACATACCAAGGCTTTTTAACATCCAACACCAGTGAGCCGCCGTAGGGGATTGCCACGCCAGTGTGAGCACTGGCTCGCAATGACAGCATATTTTTTAGATGCCGCAGGCAAAGCGCCAAACTACAATTTACTTCTGATCCTCCCAGAAGGGATCCTTTGCTTTGGTGCAGCCCTCGCAGTTGCGGGCCTTGTATTGCAGCTCCTGGTTCTTGATGCTCACCGTGGTGCAGGGGGCGATGGACTTGGTGATGAAGGAGTTGGCGCCGATGACGGAATCCCGGCCGATGACGGTCTCGCCGCCCAGGACGGAAGCGCCGGCGTAGATGGTCACATTGTCCTCGATGGTGGGATGACGCTTCCGTCCCCGGAGGCTCTGGCCGCCCCGGGTAGTCAGGCCGCCCAGGGTCACGCCCTGATAGATCTTCACAAAGTCGCCGATGATGGTGGTCTCGCCGATGACGATGCCGGTGCCGTGGTCGATGAAGAAATGATGGCCGATGGTGGCGCCGGGGTGGATGTCGATGCCGGTGACGCTGTGGGCGTGCTCCGTCATGATCCGGGGCAGCATGGGTACCTTCAGTTCATAGAGGACATGGGCCAGGCGGTACACCGTGATGGCGAACAGGCCGGGATAGCAGAAAATGACCTCGTCCTTGGAGGAGGCGGCGGGGTCGCCGTCGTAGGCTGCCTGGACGTCGGTCTGGACCAGGGCACGGACGGCGGGAATGGCATTGAAGAAATCCAGGCTGACCTGCTGGGCCTTTTCCTCGGCCTCAAGGGGCTCCATGCCGCCGGCCTGATAGACCAGCATCAGCTGGCGGTTCAGGTTGAACATCACGTCCTCGATCAGCATGGACAGGTGGTGCTCGATGTTGTAATGGCGGTAGGATTTGTCCCGGTAATAGCCGGGGTAGACGATCCGCAGGAGCTTCTGGATCATATCGGTGATGATCGCCTTGTCGGGATGGCGGAACAGATCGATCTTGTCGATGTCGCGGCCGTTCTGGTAATCCCGCAGGATTCCGGCCACCACGCCCTCGATCTGCTGCTCGATGGTATTCATGGTCATTCCTCCTTTTCAGTGATTATAGTATATCCACGGCTCAAAGTCAATCGCATCGACACCGCGGACACACTGTGGAATGGATTGTTGTTATGCGTGGGGGGTATGCCCTCCCCTTTGGGGAAGCTGCAAACAGCAGCCATCCCCACTCAAAACGAATCCCCCGAAGGCGGTGCCTTCGGGGGTTATCTGCTTCTTAATCTTCCAGGCGGCGGATCTCAGCGCCCAGGGCGGTGAGCTTGCCGATGAGGTTTTCGTAGCCCCGCTCCACGAAGTGGATGTTCTCCACATTGGTGGTGCCCTCGGCTACCAGACCCGCGATCACCAGCGCCGCGCCGGCCCGGAGGTCGTGGGCGGCGACGTTGGCGCCGTAGAGTTTGTCAACGCCGATGACCGTGGCGGTCTTGTTGTTGATCTGGATGTTGGCGCCCATGCTCTGCAGCTCGGTACAGTAGCCGAAGAACCGGGTCTCGTAGACGCTTTCCGTCAGGCGGCTGTAGCCCGAGGCCCGGGACATGCACACGCAGATCTGAGCCTGCATATCCGTGGGGAAGCCGGGGTAGGGCCGGGTCTTGACGGTGGTATGGCGGAGCTTTCCGGTGCTCTGGACCCGGATGGCGTCGTCATAGGGGATGATCCGGACGCCCATTTCCTGGAGCTTGCCGGTGATGCACTCCATGTGCTTGGGGATAACGTTTTGCACGAGCACGTTGCCGCCGGTGGCAGCCACCGCCGCCATGTATGTACCGGCCTCGATCTGGTCGGGAATGATGGCGTAGGTGCCGCCGTGGAGGGACTCGACGCCCCGGATCTTGACGGTATCAGTGCCGGCGCCGGAGATCCGGGCGCCCATGGTATTCAGGAAGTTCGCCAGGTCCACGATGTGGGGCTCCTTGGCGGCGTTGTCGATGATGGTCTGGCCGGGGATCAGAGCCGCGGCGATCATGATGTTGATGGTGGCGCCGACGCTGACCACGTCCAGGTTGATCCGGCTGCCCTGCAAGCCGAATTCGCCGGGCTTCATCTCCACATAATTGCTGGTATAATCCACATCGGCGCCCAGCATCTCAAAGCCCTTGATGTGCTGGTCGATGGGACGGGAAGCGAAATTGCATCCGCCGGGCAGCGCCACATGGGCCTTGCCGTAGCGGCCAAGAAGGGCACCCATCAGGTAGTAGCTGGCGCGCATTTTCTTGACGAGGGTATCTTCAGGCTGGGTATCGATCTCGCCGGAACTGTCGATCTCCACGACGCCGGGCTCGGGGCGGGAGACCTTGGCACCCATACCCTCCAGAATGTCCAGCAGGATCCGGACGTCGGAGATATCGGGCACATTTTCAATTCGGCAGGTACCGCGGACCAGCAGCGCCGCGGGCAAAATGGCCACTGCCGCGTTTTTCGCGCCGCTGATGGTGACGGTCCCGTTTAGCGGTGTGCCGCCATGAATTTCATATCTGGCCAAGGAATATCCTCTCCTTGCGATGATTTGGGTGTAATAACTCACTTTACATAAGCTTTGGTATTATAACACATGAACTGAATTATGTAAAGTCCAAAATCTGGAAGAACCGTCGGATGGCCGATGGGATGCTTCAAATTACAGTTTAGCAGGCAGTTCAAAAGTATGTCATCCCGAGCGAGCGCCAGCGAGTCGAGGGATCTTCGCACTGATTATACTGCAACGCTCAACGAAATGCGTAGATCCCTCGACTCCATTTCATTCCGCTCGGGATGACAACCATTGTGCATAACTCCACGATAAATTCCAATTTACCCCAATCTTCTGAGTCCCTTGGGGTAATGGTTTTTCAGCACCCGGCCGTCGCCCTTGCCCCAGCCGAGGGAATAGCCGCCGGCGGTCACCAGGCACCAGCCCTTTTTCTCCGAGGGCACCACGTCTCCGTGGAGATAGGCGGCGATCTCCGGGCTGTCCGGGGCAAAATCCTGTACATTTCCGCAGGTCTTCAGCCACAGTGCCAGGGCGTGGGAGGGCTCGAAGCGGTCCTTCTTCACGGTGCCCAGCTCCAGACCGGGCCGCTCCACCTTCAGCCGGCGCAGGTCCGGCATTCCCGGGGGCGCCCAGTAAAGGCTCTGGCCGAACTGGACCGCTTTGCCTTCCGGGAGCCGGATGCCCAGCTCTTTGGCGAAGGCCAGCCATTCCTGCGGCAGCTTTCCGCCGGGGATGGGGTCGAATTCGCAATCCCCGTCTTCCGCCCGGCGCAGCACCGCGGCAAAATGGCCCTCGCCCAGCAGCTTGTGGGGCCACATCCGGTGGCCGCCGTTCTCCACAGGCTCGAACCAGGGGGCCTCCACAACCTCGGGGCTGAATTCCGGGTGGGTTGCCAGAAATTGGGCAACCGCCAGCTCATCTTCCTCCGGGGCGAAGGTGCAGGTGGAGTACACCAGACGTCCGCCGGGGCGGACCAGCCGGGCGCCGCTGTCCAGGATCTCCGCCTGGCGGCGGGCGCACATCTCCACGGTATCCTGGCTCCAGTCGGTGACCGCGGCCTCCTCCTTGCGAAACATGCCCTCGCCGGAGCAGGGGGCGTCGATGAGGACCTTGTCAAACTGGCCTTCAAACCGGTCGGCAAGCCGCTCGACGGTCTCGTTGGTGACCAGAGCGTTGGCGACGCCCATTCTCTCAATGTTCCGGGACAGGATCTTGGCCCGCTTGGGGCTCCATTCGTTGCACAGCAGAAAACCCTCCCCCATCATCCGGCCGGCAATCTGGGTGGACTTTCCGCCGGGGGCCGCGCACAGGTCGCAGATCCGCTCGCCCGGCTGGGGGTCCAGCAGCGTGACGGGCGCCATGGCGCTGGCCTCCTGTAAATAGTATACACCCGCCTCGTGAAAAACGTGCAGGCCCGGCCGGGCGGCGGGGTCATAGTAGTACCCCCGGGGCTCCCAGGGGACATTGTCCAGCACGAAGGGCAGCTGGGGGGCGTCCCCTTTCAGGGGATTGAACCGCAGCGCCACCGCCCGGGGCCGTTCCAAACTTTGCAGGAACGCGTCGTATTCCTCCCCCAGCTGTTGTTTCATTCTCTCCAAAAAAGCCACCGGCAGCATAACCGCGCCTCCTTTGTATGTTTTCAAAATTTAAAGCCAATGTCTTCCCCTTTGACGCGAATCAATAGTGAAAAGCTCGGAAAAGCGGCAGAAAGAGGCCTTGGCCCCCTCTATGAGGGTGCTGGCACGGCGTCAGCCGTGACTGGGGGAGTGTCCCATCGTATGAACAGCACTCCCTCCGACACGCCTTGCGGTGTGCCACCTCACCGCAAGGGACTAAGTGTCCGTAAGCCGCTTTGCGGCAACGGTCACTAAGCCTCAAAGAGGGAGGCAAGGCAGATTTGCTACATTGTAAGTCAATCATGCAGTGTTTTTCTGATTTGAACTTTTGATTCGCTTCCCGAGGGAAGGCATGCGGCTACGCCGCTAAGGAAACGACAGACGACAACTCACACATCTCTCACCGCATACTATATCACAGCTCCTGTTGGTTTTCCACCGGAAATTTGGACGCGGAAAAGGCGGCGCCCAGGGGCGCCGCCTTCGATTGTCAAATTATCCTTCAAAGCCGATCATCACGCTGCCGTTTTCCGCGTAGAAGCTGCACAGGCCGGTCATGGGGATGATGGACGCTTCAATGTCCGCGAACTTCTCCTTCACCAGCTCCAGCAGCGCGTTCGCCGCGGACTCGTTGAAGCAGTGGGCGATGCGGACCTTTCCGCCCCGGAAGCCGTGCTCCTTCATCTCCTCGATGATCTTTTCCAGACCCTTCTTTTCGCCGCGGCACTTGTGCAGCTGCTGCAAGGTGCCCACATCGCTGGCCTTGCCCACGATGCGGATGCCCAGGAAGCCCACAGCCTTGGCGATCAGAGGGTTGACCCGGCCGTTTTTGGCCAGATTGTCCACGCTTTCCAGCATGAACAGCAGATGGGTCCGCTGCATGTAGGCCCGGATCCGGGTTTCGATCTCCTCGAATTCCAGCCCCGCGCCGATCAGCTCCTTCAGCTTTTCCACCGTCAGGGCCATCTCGGGGCCCACGGACAGGCTGTCCAGACAGCAGACCTTCCGGCCGGGATGGGCCTCCTCGTAGACGGCCTTGGCCTGGACGCAGGCATTGTAGCAGCCGGACAGGTTGCTGGTGATGGCCACGGCGAATACCCGCTCGGCGTCGCCGAAGGCCTCCACCCATTCGCCCACATTGGGGCAGGAGGTGCCGGATTTGCCCTTGTAGGCAGCCAGCTCCGCCAGCATCCCGGCGGTATCCAGGGCGGCGTCATCGGTGTATTCCTTCTCATCGGTGACGATCTTCAGGGGAACGCTGGCGAAGGGGATGCCCTCAAAGGAAAGCAGGTTGGCGGAAGAATCCGCGACGATTTTATAGTTCATGAGATCTTTGCTCCGTATTCATTTAAGTATCGGTTTTTGAAAAACCGATAATATTGTATCAGACAACTTTTGCAAAGTCAATACAATCTTAAGAAAAGGTTTTGCGGACTTGTTGACATTGGGGCCGGATTTCGCTATAATACCGGCAGGTGATAAAATTATGACAGAACGCTGCAAGGAAAAAATCTCTTCCTCTGTCCGCCAGTTCCGGCTCCCCCGCTACAGCGAGATCCCCACGGTGGGGCTCTATCTGGAGCAGACGACCAAATATATTGCCGAGTATCTGGACCCGCTGCAGGAGGGCTGCATTTCCTCGTCCATGATCTCCAACTACGTCAAGAAGCATCTGATCTCCAGTCCCGTAAAAAAGCAGTATGACCGGGACCAGATCGCCTATCTGTTCTTCATCGCGCTGGCTAAGAATGTGCTGAGCCTGGACAACATCGCCCGGTTCATCCGCCTGCAGGAGCAGACCTACACCCGCCAGCGGGCCTATGATTACTTTTGCGACGAGCTGGAAAATATCCTGTACCACATTTTCGGCCTGAAGCCCCTGTCCGACCGCATCGGCCGGGATTCCACGGACGAGAAGGTCATGCTGCGCAATACCATCATCGCCATCTCCCACAAGATCTATCTGGAAAAGTGCTTCCAGGTGATGGCGGAGGAAACAGAAGATACCGAACCGGAGAGGGATTGACCCGCTCCGGTTTTTTCCGCCCCGGGCAGCGGCCCAAATTCACAGAAAGTTTACCGCAAAGTCGCAGAATCTGCGTTGCTCCGTGGACAAAAATATGATATGATGGGCAAAATGAAAGAAAATCCAAGGAGGCGATCTTTCCCATGGAACAGAATCGCAACGATTCCCCCCTGAATAACGGACCCAAAAAGCCCGGCGACGGCAAGCCCAAGGGCAATATCTGGGTCACCCTGATCATCGCGGTGGCCGCCGTCTTGCTGATCAGCAGCGTCTACAACGCCATCAACGACAGCCAGTATACCCAGACCACCTGGTCCGACTTCCGCACCGCCTTTGAATCCGACAACCTGGCGGAGGTGGAGATCCAGTACGACCGGGTCATCTACCTGACCAAGGAGCAGGCGGCCCTTCCCGCCGCCCAGCAGAAGGCCTGCTACACGGGCCTGCCCGGCAGCTACTCCCAGATGGAGCTGGCGGATGAGCTTTACAACATGGGCGTCACGGTCAACCGGGTCATCGTGGAGGACAACTCCACCATCACGCTGATCCTCTCCTACGCCGTGATGATCGGCATCATGTTCCTGCTGATGAACATGCTCACCAAGCGCATGGGCGGCGAAGGCATGATGGGCGGCTTCGGCAAGTCCAAGGCCAAGGTCTATATGGAAAAGCAGACCGGCGTCACCTTCAAGGACGTGGCTGGCCAGGACGAGGCCAAGGAATCCCTGCAGGAGATCATCGACTTCCTGCACAACCCCCAGAAGTACACCGAGATCGGCGCGAAGCTGCCCAAGGGCGCGCTGCTGGTGGGCTCCCCCGGCACCGGCAAGACTTTGCTTGCCAAGGCCGTGGCCGGTGAAGCCAATGTCCCCTTCTTCTCCATCTCCGGCTCCGATTTCGTGGAGATGTTCGTGGGCATGGGCGCCAGCCGGGTCCGGGACCTGTTCCAGCAGGCCCAGAAGGTGGCCCCCTGCATCATCTTCATCGATGAGATCGACGCCGTGGGCCGCACCCGTGATTCCCGGATGGGATCCAACTCCGAGCAGGAGCAGACACTGAACCAGCTGCTCAACGAGATCGACGGCTTCGAGCCCTCCAAGGGTATCGTGTGCCTGGCCGCCACCAACCGGCCCGAGATCCTGGACAAGGCGCTGCTGCGCCCCGGCCGCTTCGACCGGCGGATCATCGTGGACCGGCCCAACCTCCAGGGCCGGCTTGACACCCTGAAGGTCCACACCCGGAAGATCAAGCTCAGCGAAGATGTGGATCTGAAGAAGATCGCCCAGGCCACCGCCGGCGCCGTGGGCGCGGACCTGGCAAACCTGGTCAACGAGGCGGCCCTCCGGGCTGTCCGCCAGGGCCGCAAGGCCGTCAATCAGGAGGACCTGCTGGTCTCCTTCGAGACGGTCATCGCCGGCACCGAGAAGAAGAACACCGTGCTGACCGACACCGAGAAGCGGCTGGTTGCCTACCACGAGGTGGGCCATGCCCTGGCGGCTGCGCTGGAGAAACACTCCCAGCCCGTGTCCAAGATCACCATCGTCCCCCATACCTCCGGCGCTCTGGGCTACACCATGCAGATGCCCGAGGAGGAGAAATTCCTGAACACCGCCGAGGAGCTGATGACCGAGCTGAAGACCCTGCTGGGCGGCCGGGCCGCGGAATCCGTGGTCTTCGGCGTCAAGACCACCGGCGCCTCCAACGATATCCAGCGGGCAACGGGCCTGGCCCGGAACATGGTGGCCCTCTACGGCATGAGCGACGAACTGGGCCTGATGGCCCCCGCCAATGTCTCCAACCAGTATCTGGACGGTCAGGCCTACATGGACTGCTCCCAGGAGACCTCCGCCCGGGTGGACGCGGCGGTGCAGCGGCTGCTGAACGAGGCCTACGAGCAGGCGAAGCAGACCCTGATCACCAACCGGGCGCTGCTGGACGAGATCAGCCTGTATCTGCTGGCCAAGGAGACCATCACCGGCGACGAGCTGATGGCCTACGTCAACGCGGACCGGAAGCAGCTCCCCGAGGGAACTGTGGAAGCATAACAGAAAATGTAGGCGGGCGCACCCCAATCGGTGCGCCCGCTCTGTTTGTCATAAAGAGTTTCAATTGTAGTTTGGCGTTCCGTTGAACAGTGGTTGCGGTGCCTAAAAATATGCTGTCATTGCGAGCCAGTCCGCATTGAATTGTGGTATGGCTGCCACCGGCAGCCATAATCATACTGATTCGCTGCGCGGAGCACCACTAGCGTGGCAATCCCCTACGGCGTCGCAGTGCGGTCAGATGCTGAAAATCTTGGTGTTTCCGGGTGTTTTCTGCCACTTTCCTCTCCGTAGGTTCACGGAAGAACCAGGAGATTGCCACGCCAGTGTGAGCACTGGCTCGCAATGACATGCTTCTTTTTAACTGCGCGCCAAACTGCAATTTACCCCCACCATTAATTTCCCTTAATCTTCGTTAATGGATTCTTAACCGGACTTCGGCGGTTCTTAATTGGAAACTTCCTCCCCTGTGGCTTACAATAAGGACGTAACCACCCGAAAGGAGGACCTTCCATGAAAGGCGCCGCCGTTTTTGAAATTATCAGCCTTCTGCTGATGCTGCTGACCACCGTTTTTTACTCCTATCAAATCATCTACCTGCTCCTCCCTCTGGTCCGCGGGCCGAAGCCCCCGGAGCCCGCGCCGCCGAAGCGCTACGCCATTCTGATCGCCGCCCGGAATGAGGAGCATGTCCTGCCCCATCTGCTGGATTCCATCGCCGCGCAGACTTACCCGGCGGACCGGATCACCACCTATGTGGTGGCCGACAACTGCACCGACCGCACCGCGGAGGAAGCCCAGGCCCACGGCGCGCGGGTATTCCGGCGGTTCGACACGGAGCGGGTGGGCAAGGGCTATGCCCTGAGCTTCCTGCTGGACCAGATCCACACAGAGGGCGGGCTGGACCGGTTCGACGCCTTTCTGGTCTTCGACGCGGACAACCTTCTGGATAAGGATTATGTAAACCAAATCAACAAACTCTGCGCCGCCGGCTACCCTGCCTTCTGCGGCTATCGGAACACCAAAAACTACGGCAGCGGATGGCTGGCCGCCGGGTACGGGCTGTGGTACATCCACGAATCGGCCCATCTGAACCGGTCCCGGATGGCTCTGGGCACCTGCTGCACCGTCAGCGGAACGGGCTTCGGCTTCACCCGGCAGCTGCTGGAGGAAATGGGCGGCTGGAACTACCACACCCTGACGGAGGACATCGAATTCAGCACCTGGTGCGCCACCCACGGCATCCGCATCGGCTACTGCCACGACGCCATCCTCTACGACGAGCAGCCCACGGCCTTCGGCGTCTCCATCCGGCAACGGACCCGCTGGGTCCAGGGCGGCATTCAGGTCTCCCTCCGCCGCGCCGGGGATCTGCTCCGGGGGCTGCTCCGGGGCGGCATGACCGCCTGGGCCAGCTTCGAGGCCATTACCCTCTCCCTCTGGGGCTACGGCATGAGCGCCGTCAGCTTCAGCTGCACCCTGCTGGCGGCCTTCCTGGCAGGCCGCTGGACGGGCCTTGCCACGGCGGTGCTTGCCGCCCTGGTGGGCGGCTACGTTTCCATGTTCGCCATCGGCGCGCTGACCATGGCTACGGAGCGCCGCCGCGTCCGGGCCACCCGGGCCCAGAAGTTCCGCTCCCTGTTCACCTTTCCCCTGTTCCTCTTTACTTACATCCCCATCGCCCTTACGGCGGTTTTCCGGAAATTCGAATGGACCCCCATCGCCCACACCTGCGCCATCTCCGCCGCCCAGCTTCAGGATCAGAGCACCGTCAAATGACGGTGCTCTTTTCAATCGCGGTTTGGCGTTTCCAAGCCCGCCCCCTCCACCGCCGGGGCCATACTTAACAATTTATTTACGGAAAAGACGCATTTCCCTCTTGCTTTTTTCTTCCAGGTGCGGTATTATATGTTAGCACTCAGAAGTCAAGAGTGCTAAACACCGTAGATAAATGCAGGAAGGCCTTGGCCGATACCTGCGGTCTAAATACACTTTATGTATGGAGGAATCCCAAATGAAACTGAAACCCATGGCAGACAACATCCTGCTGAAGGCCCACGAGGCTGCCGAACAGAGCGTCGGCGGCATCATCCTGGCCACCGCCACCAAGGAAAAGCCCGCGATCTACGAGGTCGTTTCCGTCGGCCCCGGCACCAAGGATGTGGAGATGCTGATCAAGGTCGGCGACAAGGTCGTCGTCAGCAAGTTCGTCGGCACCGACATCACCCTGGACAAGGTGGATTACAAGTTTGTCAAGCAGGACGATGTCCTGGCTGTCGTCACTGACTAAGGAGGTCTTTTATCATGGCAAAGATGATCGTTTATGGCGAAGAAGCCCGCAAGAAGCTGCAGTCCGGCATCGACCAGCTGGCCGATACCGTTAAGGTCACCCTGGGCCCCAAGGGCAGAAACGTTGTCCTGGGCAAGAAGTACGGCGCTCCCCTGATCACCAACGACGGCGTGACCATCGCCAAGGAAGTGGAGCTGGAAGACGCCTTTGAGAACATGGGCGCTCAGCTGATCCGTGAGGTCGCCACCAAGACCAACGATGTGGCCGGCGACGGCACCACCACCGCAACCGTTCTGGCCCAGGCCATCACCCGCGAGGGTCTGAAGAACCTGTCCGCCGGCGCCAACCCCATGGTCATGCGCAAGGGCATCGACAAGGCTGTCGCCGCCGCAGTGGCCGCCATCAAGGAAAACTCCGTCCCCGTTTCTGACTCCGCCGCCATCGCGAGAGTCGGCGCCGTCTCCTCCGGCGATGAGAACATCGGCGCGCTGATCGCCGAAGCCATGGAGAAGGTGGGCACCGAGGGTGTCATCACCATCGAGGAGTCCAAGACCGCCGAGACCGGCCTGGAGGTCGTCGAGGGTATGCAGTTCGACCGGGGCTATATCTCCCCCTACATGGTCACCGATACCGACAAGATGGAGGCCGTCCTGGACGACGCCTACGTCCTGATCACCGATAAGAAGATCACCTCCATCCAGGACCTGCTGCCCATTCTGGAGCCCATCGTCAAGGCCGGCAAGAAGATGATGATCATTGCCGAGGACGTGGAGGGCGACGCCCTGGCCACCCTGCTGATGAACCGCCTGCGCGGCAACTTCAACGTGGTCTGCGTCAAGGCTCCCGGCTTCGGCGACCGCCGCAAGGAAATGCTGCAGGATATCGCCATCCTGACCGGCGGCACCGTCATCAACAGCCAGCTGAACATGGAGCTGACCGAGGCACAGCTGAGCGATCTGGGCCACTGCCGCCAGATCGTGGTGACCAAGGACACCACCACCATCGTCGACGGCGACGGCGCCCCCGAGGCCATCGCTGCCCGTGCCCATCAGATCCGCAGCTCCATCGCCACCACCACCTCCGACTACGACCGTGAGAAGCTGCAGGAGCGTCTGGCGAAGCTCAGCGGCGGCGTGGCCGTCATCAAGGTCGGCGCCCAGACCGAGGTCGCCATGAAGGAGCAGAAGCTGCGCGTGGAGGACGCCCTGAACGCTGCCCGTGCCGCCGTTGAGGAAGGCATCGTGGCCGGCGGCGGTACCGCCCAGGTCAACGCCGTTGCCGCTGTTGAGGAGCTGATCGCAACTCTGCACGGCGACGAGAAGACCGGCGCCAAGATCATCGCCTCCGCCCTGCAGGCTCCCATCCGCCAGATCGCCCAGAACGCCGGCGTGGACGGCTCCGTGGTTTACGAGAAGATCCGCAACTGCGGCAAGGTGGGCTACGGCTACAACGCCTACACCGAGGAGTACTGCGACATGATCGCCTCCGGCATCGTGGATCCCACCAAGGTGACCCGCTCCAGCCTGGAGAACGCCGCCTCCATCGCGGGCTGCGTCCTGACCACCGAGTCCCTGGTGGTCGACAAGCCCGATCCCGCTGCTGACGCTGCCATGGCAGCCGCCGCGGCCCAGGGCGGCGGAATGTACTAATCGAAGATCATTCCGGGGAGCACCGCCATCAGGCGGTGCTCCTTTTTCGTATTTTTGCCATCGCAGGGGCGAATTGCGAAGTACCGCGCGGACGTGCGATGCACGCCCCTACAATAAAACCGTGCAGCAAAGCTCCCCCATCACGCAAAAACCAGCCTGCCGCGTATGTACTGCCCCAGATTGTGCGGACAGTACAAAAAGCCCCTATGTAGGAAATATTTAGTTTTACGCGGAGTGGCGCAGCGTCAGCGGCGCCACTCCAGTTTTATTCTGGATGCGCTCGGAGTTATAGAAGTGGATGTATC
>JAFUMG010000056.1 GCA_017473225.1 Oscillospiraceae bacterium
AATCGAATGCAGAATGATGAAGGGTGGCTAACACATTTATCTACGGGCGTGGTGTCCCAACTTGAAATTCCGTTAGACCGGTCCCCTTCATCATATAAGAAAAGCGAAGGCTTTGAAACCCTCGCTTATATATTACCAACTTGAATTTGTTTTAGACCACAAAACTGTATGGAAACGGTTGAGTTAATTGAATATGGTGGATGCGAAACGATATACACAGACAAAGATTTTTCGTGGGCAATCTATTTTTCCCATGAAAACACCGTTGCTTTTGCGGGTTCAATAGTCCCAAAAGTTAAAGAACTGCTGGCCAGTGAAAAAGAGCATTGGGATAAGTTCGAATGGGATTGGTGAGAAAGATAAATAAATTCCAATTTTACAAGGAGTGTGATTGCATGAAATGTCCGTGTTGTAATAATGAGATGAAAAAAGGTGTCGTTCAGAGCGCCCGCGAGGTTTTCTTCGCAGCAGAACCACACAGTGTTTGGTTCAAGCCTAGGGGAAATGAGGAAGTTACTCTCAGTTCCTACAATCTTTCTCGGCCGACATGCATAGCATATATCTGCCGTGCCTGTAAGAAAGTAGTGGTTGATTACGCAGAAGTACCTGAGTAAATTCCAACTTATTGAACAGTAAGGGCGCACTTCTATACATCGAATCTTGTTATGCGGTGCGAGCAACGATAAAAGCCAAGCTGCAAAATGCAGCTTGGCTTAAACCGTTTTATGAAGCCCCGGAAAAAGGGCGGTCTTCTTCGTATTTAACAGATTCAAATTGTAGTTTAACGCACTGTTCGCAAACCCACTTGGCTCTCCCTCTGGGAGAGCTGGCACGCCGAAGGCGTGACTGAGAGGGCCCTCTCCGCCCCTTCGGGGCACCTCTCCCAAAGGGAGAGGCAAGTTGGGCGCTCCCGCGCCAGTGCGATAAACTACAATTTACCTCTCCCTACTTCAGCGTACTGCTGTTATTCAGCACCAGGGTGCTGTAGAGGAACAGCACATCCCGACCCTCGAAATCCACATACTGCCCCAGCAGGTCCGGGGAAATATAGCGCAGGTCCACCAGCGTCACGGTCTTGTAGTCCGATACCAGCAGCGGCGTCAGGGCGCTGCCGAAGGAATCCCGGAAGACGATCAGCTCCCGGTCCGATGCCGCGGTGGGATTTTCGATGGTCAGCAGCGCCGCCGCGCCGGACAGGTATACATCGTACAGGTCCTTGCTTTGGAGCTTTTCCATGTCGTAGACCGCCCCATAGCCTTGGGTCTCGTGGTTGTAAACGGTGCAGCGGTCCAGCTTGTCGCTGCGCAGCAGATACATGGTATCCGCTTCCATGGGGACCGCCGCCTGGCCGCAGTAGACGCCATAGAAGGGCCGTTCCAGCGCTTCGGCGGTAAATTCCTCATTCGTGGGCATGGCCGTCTCCAACACGCCGCAGAGCCGCTGGGCAACATCCAGGAGCTTTTCCTGCCGCCAGTGGGTGTCGGTGGTGTAGTAGTCCTCCGGTGCCAGCAGGTCCGTGATGTCCACATACTCTGCCCAAGGCATCCCCGAGCGGACCGACTCAAAGAGCGTCTCGTAGTCCATGACCGGGTAGCCATGCTCCGCCGCCAGATAATAGCCCTTGTCCGGCACCACGGACACCACCACCCGGGCCGCGTCCTGCAAATACCGCTCGTAAACCCCATTGAATTTCTCCATCGCCTTCTCCACGGAGGGCTCGTTCAGGGGATATTCCAGCTGGGCCGCCTGACCGCCGGCGATATAGATGCCGTTGTTATCCTTCTGGTCCAGCAGGTTGTAATGGACCGCCGCCTTCAGCTGCCGGAACGCATCCCGCAGGGGGAACTGGTCCAGGGTATATTCCTCGAAATCCGTCATGAACTCGCCGCCGAGGATACTTTCCGCGGAAACCTCCGGCAGCTGGGCCAGCTTGCGCCGCTCCGGGTCGGAAACCTCCTTCGCCGGGCCGAACCAGGCCCAGAGCGTCAGCGTCAGCCACACCGCCGCCACCAGGGCCGTGCCGATGATTCTGATTTTCTTCATACCGGCACCTCCTAGAAGCGGAAATAGAGGAAGGGATTGAAGGACCCGTCCACCAGATAGGCCGTGCAGACCAGCAGCAGTCCTACCATCACCACCGGCTCCAGCACCGCCGCCAGCTTCTCCGGCAGCCGGTTCGCCAGATCCCGCACCAGCGGCGTGGCTCCGATCATCGACAGCAGGAGCACCGCCCCGTAGCTGCGCAGATAATAGAGCGTCTCCTCCGTCAGAAGGGGCAGGCCGCCGAGACCGAACATCCCCGCCAGATCCTGTCCCGCCTGGGCAAGGTCCGCCCCGTTGAAGATCACGAAGCTGATGACCACGCTCAGCAGCACATACCCATGCCGCACCGCGCCGGGCAGGCGCCCCAGCCCCGGGAGCCATTTTTCCATCAGCAGCAGCGCCGCGAACAGCAGGCCCCAGACCACAAAATTCCAGCTGGCTCCGTGCCACAGACCCGTCAGCAGCCAGACGATCAGGATATTGCGGACCCAGCGGCCCTTTCCCACCCGGTTGCCGCCCAGGGGGATATACACATAGTCCCGGAACCAGGTGCCCAGGCTCCTGTGCCACCGCCGCCAGAATTCCGTGACGCTCCCCGACAGATAGGGATAGTCGAAATTCTCCTGAAAATGGAACCCGAAGATCCGCCCCAGGCCGATGGCCATGTCGGAATAGCCGGAGAAATCAAAATAGATCTGCAGCGCGAAGGCCAGGGCATAGAGCCAGCAGAAGAGGACGGACTTTTCCTCCGACGCCCGGAAAACTTCCGTTAGGAGCCCCAGCTGGTTGGCCAGGAGGATCTTCTTCCCCAGGCCTACCAAGAACCGCCGCCCACCGTCGCAGACATCCTGCCAGGTGGTCTCCCGGCTGTCCAGCTCCCGGGCGATGTCCGCGTAGCGGACGATGGGCCCGGCGATGAGCTGGGGAAACAGGGCCACATAGGCCCCGAAGGACACGAGACTGCGCTGGGGCGGCACCGTCCCCCGGTACACATCCACCGCGTAGCTGACGCACTGGAAGGTATAGAAGCTGATGCCGATGGGCAGCGCCAGCTTCAGAAGGAGGATATTCAGCCCCGTGACGGCGGCGAAGCTGCCGATGAAGAAGTCCGCGTACTTGAACACCGCCAACAGCAGAATTCCGATGGCTACGGCGGCGGTCAGCCAAAGCTTTTTGACCCGCCGGCTCTCCGCCCGGCCGATGAGCCTGCCGCAGAGGTAGAAGACCAGGATCGTCCCGATCATCAGCAGCAGATACTTCGGCTCCCCCCAGCCGTAAAAGAACAGGCTGGCGACTAGCAGCACCGCGTTTTTCAGTCCCTTGGGCGCCAGAAAATAGACGATCAGTACCGCCGGCAGGAAGTAATATAAAAATGGAATGCTTGAAAAGAGCATAATGTTTCCTCTTGGTGGGGGTAAAATTGTAGTTTAGCGTTCCCTTACGCAACGCGGCTGTCATCCCGAGCGGAATGAAATGAAGTCGAGGGATCTACGCATTTCGTTGAGATTTGCAGTAAAATCGGTGCCAAGATCCCTCGACTCGCTGACGCTCGCTCGGGATGACAGCGTTGTTGGTAATTTGCAGACTGTACAATAAACTACAATTTGAAAAATGGCAGCGGTATTTGCCGCTGCCATTTTGTGTCAATATACCTGGATCTCCATGCCTTCGCCCAGCTGCTCGGTGCAGATGGCCTGGAAGGCTTCCACGAAGGATTGGGTCGTCATGCCGCTGTCACTGTTCAGCATGAGCAGCATCACCAGATCGCCGCAGGTACAGACCATCAGCTGATCCGCTTCCACGCAGATCCACTTCCGGGTGTCGATGCCGGAGCGCATGGCCTGGGCCACGGTCCGGGCGTCCGTGCCCTCGTCCAGGCGGACCATCACCAGCGAGAAGGCGATGGAGCCCATCATAGGCTCATAGGCCGCCGCCTCCAGAAGGCCCTCCGCGCTGTCCAGGCCGGTGTAGGCCTTCAGGGCCCACAGGCCCTCCTCGCTGGTGTCGGTCAGATCCACAGGGATCACGCCGCCGGCGAATTCCACAGGGTTCTTCTCAATGATCTGATTCAGCAGATCCTCCACACTGCCCTCCAGCTGCTGGGGCGCCGCGGAAGTCTCAGTGGGGACCTCGGTGGGAGCCTCGGTAGTCTCAGCGGCACCGCCCGCGGCGCAGCCGGCCAGCATCGCCAGCACCATGGTCACCGCCAGGGCCATAGAAATAAGCTTTTTCATATTGTTTCCTCCAAATGTTACTTACCGTGTTTGGTTATGACGAAATGATGCCCCAAAATCAGGAAAATCATACCGGCCAGGGCACCGCCGGTATCGATCCATACATCGATCAGGCTGGAGCTGCGCCCAGAGACGAAGATCTGGATAGTCTCGTCCACGCAGGCGGCAGCCAGGCCGCCGGCCATGGTCAGGCAGACCAGCTCCTTCCCGGCTTTCCCGGCCATGCCCAGCCGCCAGCAAAGCAGCAGGCCCAGCAGGGCAAATTCCGAAAAATGGGCCAGCTTGCGCAGCAGTCCATGACCGCCCTCCGTCTCCTCGGCGGAGAGGTTCAGGATGCTCCCCAGGAGCCGTCCCACCCAGCCGCTGATCCGGGAGGAGGCCTCCGCGTTCATCAGGGAATTGCCCCAGATAAAGATCAGGACCAGGCAGATCAGGCAGGTGCACAGCCGGACCCGCTTGTCCGTCCGCCGCATCACAGCACACCCAGATGCTCCAGCAGGATCTTGACACCCAGCAGGATCAGGATCACGCCGCCGGCGGCTTCCGCCTTCTTCTCATAGCGGCTGCCGAAGACATTGCCCACCTTCACGCCGATGGCGGAAAGGCAGCAGGTGGTCAGGCCGATCAGGATCACCGCGGTGAAGATATTGACGTTACCGGCCATGGCCAGGGAAATGCCGACCGCCAGCGCATCGATGGAAGTGGCCACCGCCATGACGAACATGGTCTTGACGGACAGATCCGCGTCGCCGCAGTTTTCGCATTCCTCCTCGCCGCCCAGGGCTTCCCGGAGCATGTTGACGCCGATCAGCGCCAGCAGGCCGAAGGCGACCCAGTGGTCAAAGGCCTGGATGGCCTCCGCAAACAGGGCACCCAGGAAAAAGCCGATCAGGGGCATCAGGGCCTGAAAGCCGCCGAACCAAACGCCGCAGGTCAGCGCGCCCTTCAGCGTCGCCTTCTTCATGGCCAGGCCCTTGCAGATGGACACCGCGAAGGCATCCATACTCAGGCCCACAGCCAGCAGGAATAATTCACCAAAACCCATAAAAAAGAACCTCCGTACTGAAATCATAAACGGTCAGCACAGAAGTCTATGAAGAGACTGGGGGCCGGCCGCAAAGTCTCGTCATTTAAGTTTGGACCAGAGATCGCTCTCAGTATGTTGACCCAAACCCGCGTTACGCGCCGACTACTCCCTCTTCAGCGGGCATTATACCAAAAAGGAGCCATTCTGTCAAGCAAAAGGCCGGAATTGATACAAAAAATTCAAATTGTAGCTTATCGCACTATTCACAAACCCACTTGGCTCTCCCTCTGGGAGAGCTGGCACGCCGAAGGCGTGACTCTGCGCCCGCAGCCGCGTTTCGGAGCGCAACCGCCCGAAGGGCGGCTCTTAGCGCGGAGATGAGAGGGCCCTCTCCGCCCCTTCAGGGCACCTCTCCCAAAGGGAGAGGCAAGTTAGGCGCTCCCGCGCCAGTACAATAAACTACAATTTAAAACGTTTCAATCTTGACTGTTGCGGCGAAATCTTTTATTATTATACAAGACCAACAAAACCCCAAACCACATCATAAAAAGGAGTGTTCCATCATGAATCGCAGCGCAGGTATTTTGATGTCTGTCACTAGCTTGCCGTCCAAGTACGGCATCGGCTGCTTCTCCCGGGAAGCCTATGACTTCGTGGACTGGCTGGCCGACGCCGGTCAGACCTACTGGCAGATCCTGCCTCTGGGCCCCACCAGCTACGGCGGCGCCGACGACTCCCCCTACCAGGCCTTCTCCGCCTTTGCGGGCAACCCCTATCTGATCTGCCTGGAGGATCTGATCGCCGAGGGCGTCCTGACCCAGGAGGAATGTGACGCCGTTGACTTTGGCTCCGGCAATGTGGACTATGATAAGCTCCACGAGCACCGCTGGGCGCTGCTGCGCAAG
This sequence comes from Oscillospiraceae bacterium, assembly GCA_017473225.1. Classification (GTDB taxonomy): domain Bacteria; phylum Bacillota; class Clostridia; order Oscillospirales; family Oscillospiraceae; genus Faecousia. Next base: position 6,210 of record JAFUMG010000056.1, read on the forward strand.
GCCTACGAGCGCAGCAACATCAGCCAGGACCCCGCCTATCAGCAGTTCCTGGCCGAGAACAACTGGTGGCTCAGCGACTACGCCCTGTTCATGGCCCTGAAGGGCTGGTTCGGCGATTCCGGCTGGACCACCTGGCCTGAGGACATCCGCCTGCGCTATGGCTACGCTCTGGATTACTACCGCCGGGAGCTGTACTTCGACATCGAATTCCAGCAGTACATGCAGTACAAGTTCTTCCAGCAGTGGCTGAAGCTGAAGGCCTACGCCAACGAAAAGCACATCAAGATCGTCGGCGACATCCCCATCTATGTCTCCCCCGACAGCTCCGACGTCTGGGCCCATCCCGAGCTGTTCCAGCTGGATGAGAACAACACCCCCACCGCCGTGGCAGGCTGCCCCCCCGATGCCTTCTCCGCCGACGGCCAGATGTGGGGCAACCCCCTGTACCGCTGGGATTATCACAAGGCCACCGGCTACAGCTGGTGGATCTCCCGCCTGTGGCAGAGCTTCCGGCTGTATGACGCCGTAAGAATCGACCACTTCCGTGGCTTCGACGAGTACTTCTCCATCCCCAATGGCAGCCCCACGGCCCTGAACGGCCACTGGGAGCAGGGGCCCGGCATGGACCTGTTCAACGCCGTGAAGTCCAGCCTGGGCGACAAGGAATTCATCGCCGAGGACCTGGGCCTGATGACCGACACCGTCCGCCAGCTGGTCCGCGACAGCGGCTTCCCCAACATGAAGGTGCTGCAGTTCGGCTTTGACCTGGGCGATATCGGCGCCGCCAACGACTACCTGCCCCACAACTATGAGCCCAACTGCGTGGTCTACTCCGGCACCCATGACAACGAGACCGTCACCGGCTGGATCCAGGGCCTGTCCCCCGAGATGATGAAGCTGGTCCGGGATTACCTGCGGGACCACACCTCCTCCGACGCGGAGCTGTACCACACCGTCCTGGCCGAGACCATGGGCACCTGCGCCAAGATCTGCATCATCCCCGTGCAGGACTGGCTGGGCCTGGACAATTCCGCCCGGATGAACCAGCCCTCCACCGTCAAGAAGAACTGGCGCTGGAGAATGGCCGCCGGCTCCCTGACCAAGGAGGTCCAGGACGAGGTCCTGACGCTGACCAAGCGCTACGGCCGCTTCAACTGGGATACCATCGAAAAGAAGGAAGAAGCATAACGCTCGCCGGGAGGCACCCCATCAGGGGTGCCTCCTGTTTTATTGGGGCAAGGAATTCAAATTGTAGTTTGTCGTTCCGTTGAACAGTGGTTGCGGCGTCTAAAAATAAGCTGTCATTGCGAGCCAGTCCGCAGACTGGCGTGGCAATCCCCCATGGCAACGCAGCGCAGTTAAGTGTTGAAAACCCGGGTATTTCCAGGTATATCCTGTCGTTTACATCTCTGTCAGTTCCCGGAAGAACCGGGGGATTGCCACGCCAGTGTGAGCACTGGCTCGCAATGACATACTTCTTTTTAACTGCGCACGAAACTACAATTTCCCCCTCACAAGACACGAAAAGAGACACCTTTCGGTGTCTCTTTTAATTTAGATCAGACTGATGATCCGCTCCAGCAGGAAGACCGTCACGCAGCTAGCGAGGGAGACCGTCAGCAGGCTCTTACCGAAGAAGGCAAGGACCACCGCCACGATCAGGGCCCCCAGGCCGCTGATCACCGACTCCGTGGAATACAGGATCGCCGGGAAGGTCATGGCCGTCAGGCAGGCGTAGGGCACATAGTGCAGGAAGGAACGGACAAAGCGGCTCTTGATGGGCTTGCGGAAGACCGTCAGGGGCAGCACCCGGATCAGGTACGTGGTCAGCGCCATGGCGGCGATGTAGGCATAAATGCTCATGCTTCCACCTCCTCATCGGGGATGGGGAACAGCCAGGCGCAGACCGCCGCGGCCGCCACCGTGCAGATCACGATGGAAATACCCGCGGAGACCCGGTTCAGCCCCGGCACCCAGGTAAACAGGCAGCTGAGCACCAGCGCCAGAGCCACCGCCACCAGCACCGGCTTTTCCTGCCGGGCCGGGGGCACCACGATGGCGATGAACATGCCGTAGAGCATGACGCCCAGAGCGACCCGGACCATCTCCGGCAGGGCGGAGCCCGCCAGGGCGCCCAGCAGCGTGCCGCCGGTCCAGCCCAGGAAGGGCGTCAGCCCCAGGCCCAGCAGGAAGGGCACCGTCAAGGGCTGTGTCTCCGCCATGGCCAGGGCAAAGATCTCGTCCGTATTGAAAAAGGCGATGGCCAGCCGGGGCAGGACGCCGATGCGGCTGCCCATTTTCTGGCTCAGCGCCAGGCTCATCAGGGCATAACGGCTGTTGATGACCAGCTGGGTCAGGATCATCTCCCAGAGCCCCGCGCCGGCGATGATCAGCGTCAGGCCCGCGAACTGGCCCGCGCTGGTCAGGTTGGTGGCGGAGATCAGCGTCGCGTCAAGCCATTTCAGCCCCTGGGCCACTGCCATGGCACCGAAGCCGAAGCTGACGGAGAAATATCCCACGCCTACCGGCACGCCCCGACGGACGCCCCGGCAATATTCTTTCCATTTCATAAATACTTCATCTCGATCAGAAAAAATTGACCACCGGTTTACTCATCCTGCAGCATGATCTCCAGGATGGTCCTGTCGGTCTCACGCATACCCTCCCGGGCCAGGATGCCCACATTGCGCACCGTCCGGTCCGCGCCCTTGGTGACGATGCCGTCGCCGCCGCAGAACTGCTGGCCTTCCAGATACATGTGGTAGCCCAGGATGCCCGCGTCCACCGCGGCGGCGATCTTCGCCGCGCAGGAGGGCTTGGCGCCGTCGCAGATGGTGCCGGAGAGGATGGCGATGGCGTTCACCAGAATATGGGCCACCGCCTCTTTCCCGCCGCCCTGCAGGTAAGCGATGCCCGCCGCCGCGCCGCAGCCGGCGCTGATGGCGCCGCAATAGGCGCTGAGCCGTCCGATGCCCGCCTTCTGGTGCAGCGTCACCAGGTCACTAAGGGCCACGGCCCGCAGGAGCTTGTCCTCGGAGACCCCCAGGCCTCTGGCGAAGACCACCACCGGCACACTGGCGGTGATGCCCTGATTGCCGGAGCCGGAGCAGATGATCACGGGCATTTCGCAGCCGCTCATCCGGGCATCGGAGCCGGCGGCGGCATAGGCGCTGGCCCGCTTTTCCAGGGAATCTCCCTGATGGCGGAGGATGACCGTGCCGATATTGGCGCCCCAATTGCCGGACAGTCCCTCCTCGGCGATGGCCATGTTATACCGGACCTGGCGGCCCATCAGCTCCCGGATATCCTCCGGGTCCACGCTGTCGGCGAATTCCACGATCTTTTCGATGCTCAGGCAGGACTTGTCCGTCAGGCCCTCCTCCGAGGAATCGCTCACCGGCAGCTCCAGCAGCCGCCGGCCGTTTTTCTCCAGCAGGACGATGTTGGTGTGGTTGTTGACGATCCGGATCCGGGCGGTATTGCCCTGCCCCGCCAAAGTCAGGTCGATGTCAAACACCAGGCCCGAGGGGGCGGGACTGATCTCCAGATCCACCTGCTCGATGTAGGCCTTGATCTTCCCGTAATCCTCCGCCGGCACGCTGCTGATGACCTCCAGCTCCCGGTCCGGGTCGCCGGAGATGATACCGGCGCAGACCGCCGCGGGCATTCCGTGGAGCCCGCCGGTATTGGGCACGATGACGCTCTTAACGTTTTTAATGATATTGCCGCTGACAAAAAGCCGGAGCTTCTCCGGCACACAGCCCAGCAGCTGCCGGCCCTTGGCGCCGGCATAGGCCAGGGCAATGGGCTCCGTACAGCCCAGGGCGGGCTTCAGCTCCTCTTGCAGGATGCTCAGATACTGCTGATACAGGATATCGTCTTTATTCATGGGGTCTCTCCTCATGCTGACAAATTTTAACTTATTATACCAGCGTATCCCGCCGAAATCAATATTGCAATTTCATGAAAGCGTGTTTTGGTGATATGCCAAAAGCGCCGTCCGGTGACGGCGCTTTGGATAACTTCCGCGGGGTTTACTTTTTATGATACCGCAGGGAGCAGACATCATCGCCCTTGGCAATGCACTTGGGCAGATCCAGCACCGCGCCGTAGCACTCGCCGATCCCGTGGTCACCGCACATGGCGATATCGCAGAGGGTAGCGATCTCCTCGTCAGTGCAGCCGGCCTTCTGCCAGGCCTTGACCAGGGGACAATAGTGGAAGTCAATGTCCAGTTCGTCATCGTTGGTCTTCAGCACGTCCATCTCAAACACAAGCTGGGCGGGCTTGGTGAACAGCACCTTTTTCAGGCCCTTCAGAGAATCGGTGCCGCCCTTCTTCACGTGCTTGGCGCCGTGGTCCAGGCCGCAGCGGCGGATAGCAGGCTCGCCGAATTCCTTCCAGTCCAGGCCCCGCTTGCCAGCTTCGTCGCACAGCAGATACAGCCAGTAGGCCCGGTGCTCCAACTGCTCCCGGATGGCCTGCAGAAGGCCGTTTTTATACTTGGGTTCATTCTTGACGATACTCATATTCATTCCTCCAAATATGCAGAAAAGGGAGGCTCGCGCCTCCCCTTTCATGGAATTTCAATTAGAACAGGGGCACGACAGCGCCGGCGTAGGTCTCCTCGATGTAGGCCTTGACCTTCTCGCTCTTCAGAGCGTTCACCAGAGCCTGGATCTTCTCGGAATTCTCGTTGCCTTCCTTGACTGCGATGACGTTCACATAGGCCTCCGCGGCGGCGCCGTCGGCAGCTTCCACAGCCAGAGCGTCAGCGATCTTCAGGCCGGCGTCGATGGCGTAGTTGCCGTTGATAACGGCCAGGTCCACATCCTGCAGGGTGGTGGGGATCAGCTCCGCCTTGGTCTCGACGATCTCGATGTTCTTGGGGTTCTCAGCGATGTCGGACTTGGTGGCGTTGATGCCGACGCCCTCCTTCAGGGTGATCAGGCCGACCTGCTCCAGCAGCAGCAGGGCCCGGGCTTCGTTGGTGGCATCGTTGGGAACGGCGATCTGAGCGCCGTCAGAGAGCTCCTCAACGGAAGCGGCCTTGCCGGCGTACAGGCCGAAGGGCTCGTAGTGGATGCCGGCAGCGCTGACCAGATGGGTGCCCTGCTCAACGTTGAAGTTGTTCATATAGGTGACGTGCTGGAAGTAGTTGGCATCCAGCTCGCCCTCCTCCAGGGAGGTGTTGGGGATGATGTAGTCGTCAAACTCCTTGATCTCCAGAGTCCAGCCGTCCTCAGCCAGGATCTCCTTGACAACTTCCAGAATTTCCGCGTGGGGAGCGGGGGTCGCGCCGACCTTGATGGTCTTGTCGTCAGCAGCATTGCCGCCGCAGGCAACCAGGGCCAGCACCAGGGTCAGGGTCAGGACCAGAGCAATGATCTTTTTCATTTTCTTATTCTCCTTTTTTGGAATTTTTAGTGATACGCTTGTCCGTCTTCACGCACAGAGCGGTACCGATGGATTGGATCACCTGGACCAGGATGACCAGGATGATGACGGCCACATACAGCACCAGAGTCTGGCTGCGGCCGTAGCCGCGCATCAGGCTGATGGCGCCCAGGCCGCCGCCGCCGATGTTGCCGGCCATGGCGCCGTAGCCCAGGATGGTGATGGTGGCATTGGTGGCACCGTTGATCAGGCTGGGCTTGCACTCGGGGAGCAGCACCTTAGTGATGATCTGCCAGGTGGAGCAGCCCATGGACTGGGCCGCTTCGATGACGCCCCGGTCCATCTCCCGGAGGCTGGCCTCCACCAGACGGGCCACATAGGGCGCCGCGGCGACGGTCAGGGGGACGATGGTGGCGGTGGTGCCGATGGCGGTGCCCAGGATCAGGCGGCTCAGGGGGAAGACCATGACCATCAGGATCAGGAAGGGAATGGAGCGCAGCAGATTGATGACGGTGTTCAGGACGCTCATGACGCCCTTGGGCAGGGGCCGGATGCCGCCCTCCTCACCGGTGACCAGCAGGATGCCCAAAGGCAGGCCGATGACATAGGCCAGCACCGTGGCGATGAGGGGTGCGTACAGGGTCTCCCAGATGGCGAAGGGGATATTGCTGGGGTCCAGCAGGAACTCCACCTGCTCCGCCGCCTTGCTGACACCGAGGGATTCAAAAAACGCGGTCAAAGACTCAAGCATGATAATTGGGCACCTCCTCTACGGTGATATCCTTCTGGGATGTGATGTAAGCCAGAGCGTTGGCGGCCTCGGTCTCATCCTCCGGCAGGCCCAGCAGCATGGTGCCGAAGGCCTTGCCGTCGATATTGCGGGTATCGGCGCCCAGAATATTGACCTTGACGCCGCAGTCGATGGCCAGGGACGCGATCAGGGGCTGGTAAGCGGTGCCGCCGTTGAAGGCCACACGGATGACCTTGGTCTTGGGCAGCAGCTCCGCGGGCAGGCCGTCGGGATACACCAGACGCCGGCCGGCTTCGGTCTTCGGCATGGAGAAGACATCCTCCACCTTGCCGATCTCCGCCACCACGCCGTGGTTCAGGATCGCCACCCGGCCGCAGATCTCCTCGATGACCTTCATGTCATGGGTGATGATGATGACGGTGACGCCCAGGTTCTTGTTGATATCCTGCAGCAGCCGCAGGGTCTCCCGGGTGGTCTTGGGGTCCAGGGCAGAGGTAGCCTCGTCGCAGAGCAGGACCTCGGGGTTGGTGGCCAGGGCCCGGGCGATGGCGATGCGCTGCTTCTGGCCGCCGGAGAGCTGGACGGGATAGGCGTTCGCCTTGTCGGGCAGGCCCACGGTCTCCAACAGCTCCATGGCCCGCTTCTTCGCTTCCTTCTTGGGGGTGCCTACCAGCTCCAGGGGGAAGCAGACGTTCTCCAGAGAGGTCCGCTGGTCCAGCAGATTGAAGTGCTGGAAGATCATGGTGATCTTCTTGCGCTGGGCGCGCAGCTCCTTCTCGGACATGGCCATCAGGTTTTTGCCGTGGAAGAGGACCTCGCCCTCATCGGGCCGCTCCAGCAGGTTGATGCACCGGACCAGCGTGGACTTGCCCGCGCCGGACAGGCCGATGATGCCGAAGATCTCGCCCTTCTCCACCGCAATGTTCACGTCCCGCAGCGCGGCAACCTGGCTGTTGCCGTCGCCGAAGGTCTTGGAAAGGTGCTTCATTTCGATGATCGGTTCCAAAATATCCCTCCTTAAATAAAGAAAACGTCCTTGTGCCAATGCACAAGGACGGAAGATTCCGTGTTACCACCTTGTTTCACAGCCCCCTCACGGCAGGCTGCCTCTGGGAGTACCAGCATACTCCTGCGCTTTAACGGGCGCACCCGTCGGAGACTACCTATCGCCCCCGCGGCTCCGGGACCATGTTCGGCCTGCTTCTGTCGTACCCCATCACACCAACCGGGGCTCTCTGAACGAAGGGGGCAGGCTTACTCTTCCCTTCACTGCCTTTGATATTGACACCATTGTACCAACTTCGTGTCCATTCGTCAAGCACAAATATTGCTTCCGGGACAGATTTTTTATTCCGCTCCCTGGTATTCCAGCCATTCCACCGCCTGCTGGCCCCGGGCCGTCAGGGCGAAGCTGCCCCGGACAGGATAAGCGGCGTAGCCGTGGTAATCGAAGCCGGAAATGCTCTGGCTGTAGTCGATGTCGATGAGCCCCCGCTTCTGAAGGCACTGGAGGATCAGGCTGTATTCCGCCGGGCTCCGGTCCGTCTCTTCCAGATAGACGGGCACATCATCGTCCATCCGCCGTGCCACCGGCAGGAAGGGGATCTGGGCCAGGGTCCGGAGCATCCCGATCTCACCCTCCGTCAATTCCATCGCGCCGGAACAGCCGCCGCATCCCCCGCAGCCGCCGGAACAGTTCTTGCAGTCACTCATCATGATCCCTCCAAACATTTTTCTGCATCATAGCAGGTTATGGGGGAAATGTCAAATTGTAGTTTAACGCACAGTCTGCATATTACCGACAACGCTGTCATCCCGAGCGAGCGTCAGCGAGTCGAGGGATCTTGGCACCGATTTTACTGCAAATCTCAACGAAATGCGTAGATCCCTCGACTCCATTTCATTCCGCTCGGGATGACAGCTGCGGTGCGTAAGGGAACGACAAACTACACTTCCCCTCCCCATTGCATCTATCCTGAAAATAGGATATACTGATCTCAGACAAACATGCAAAGGAGAATGCCCCATGTCCATTCAGCACATTACAAAAGCCAATTTTGACACTCTGGTAAAAGCCTCCCCCAAGCCCGTTCTGCTGGACTTCTGGGCCAGCTGGTGCGGCCCCTGCAGGATGATCGCCCCCATCGTGGAGGAGATCGCCGAAGAAAACGAGGAGCTCCTCGTCGGCAAGGTCAACGTGGACGAGGAGATGGAGCTTGCCATGGAATTCGGCATCGCCAGCATCCCCACCCTGCTGGTCTTCCGGGGCGGCGCCGTCACCGGCAAAATCGTCGGCTACCGCCCCAAGGCGGATATCCTGAAAATGCTGGACCTGTGATCCTGCCAAGACGCAAAAACCGCGCGGATGTATCCGCGCGGTTTTCCTTTTATTTTCCGTACTGCTGCAAATGGCGCTTGATGGCCTCGAAGGATGTATCGCTGATGGTGTGCTCCATCCGGCAGGCGTCCTCCGCCGCTACCTCCTGGGGGACGCCCAGTCCCACCAGCATCTTGGTCAGCACCGTATGGCGGGAGTAAATCTTCTCCGCCACCTCCCGGCCGCTGTCGGTCAGGGTAATGTGGTTCTCGTCATCCATGACGATGTACCCATTGGTCTTCAGCAGATTCACCGCCCGGGACACGCTGGGCTTGGAGTAGCCCATGTATTCGCTGACGTCGATGGAGCGCACGTAGCCCTGCTTCTGGGACAGCACATAGATCGACTCCAAATACATTTCACCGGATTCCTGCAGACGCATAGGCTCCCTCCTTTCGTTGTTATATCATAGCATACCATACCCCGGCGCAGATTGCAAGTCAAGTTTCCGGGTACAGTCGGTCCATCTCCGCGGCAAAGGCGGCGCTTTCGGTGCATTTCCCCTTCCACAGCTTCAAGATCACATTCAGCTGCTCCTCGGTGAAGGCCCCGTTGGCAGGCTCCACAGTCTGGGCAAGGGTCAGCGCTTCCGACGCCCCGGCGATGGGGGATACATTGCCCGGGTCCGCCGGGATGCCCTTGGTCAGGTCCGCCCGGAGCTGGTCGAATTCCCCGGTGGTCAGCAGCAGGATGAAATCGAAGGCCGCCTGGGGCGCGGCGCAGGCAGCGCTGACGGCCAGTACCTCCGCGTCCACGGAGATCACCGGCTCCGCCCCGCCCACACCGGGATAGGGAAACATGCCCCAGCGCAGGTCCGCCCGGGCCGCTTCCTCGGCCCGGGCGCAGAGGGCATTGGTGCCGTAAACCATGGCGGCGTTGCTCAGGGTCACCCGGTTCTCCCCCGCGGGGGCGCCGGAGACCAGATAGCCCGCCCCGGCGAAATCCACCAGATCCGCCGCTGCGTCCAGCGCCTTCTCCTGCCAGCCGCCGGTCCGGGCGATATTTTCCGCTTCCGCCCCCAGATACTGGGTCAGATGGCGCAGCAGCACCGGGCCCGCGTCCTCGCTGTTCAATGTCAGGGGCTCCCAGCCCGCGGCCTTTAAGGCGGCGCAGACCTCCAGAAAGGCGGACCAGGTCTGAGGCGTCTGGGCAATGCCGGCGGCTTCAAAGGCCTCCCGGTTGTAATAGATGCCGGTGACATAGGGCGTCTGGGGAATGGCCGCCAGATATCCGCAGCGGCTCACCACCTGCTCCGTCAGGCAGCTGTAGCTCTTTTCGGCATAGCCTGCCGCTGCCGCCAGCTCCGTCAGGTCCAGCAGATCCCCGGCCCCCTCCGCCAGAGCGGTGCCAGACAGCTGGAGGATGTCGGCGGCTTCTTCCCCGCCCCAGCGGAGCTCCACCACCGCGCCGGTCCGGGCTTCAAACACCTCCGCCGCCTGGGTCAGCACCGCGGCTTCCGGGGCGTCCTCCGCCCACGAAGACCCCATGACCAGCGTCACGCCCTCATATTTCCGGGGCTGGGCCGTCTCCTCCAGCACCCATTCGGTGGGTGCGGCGGTTTCGGTAACGGGTGGTTCCGTTTCTTCCGGCGTCACCCGGGCACATCCGGCGGCAAGGCCCATGATCAGCGCCGCGCAGAGCAGCAGACTGCATAATTTTTTCATAGAATATCCTCCTCGGATGGGAATGGGTCTATTGTACCCCGCCACGGCCTTTTTTGCAACCACGGGAATTTCCCCTTGTCAGGAAGGGGCCCATCCTCTATAATGAAGTCAGAAAATGTGACAGGAGGATCCTTTATGGTAAAACCCATCCCTTCCATGGACGCCTGGCTGGCAGAGGCCAAGGCCCACGAAAGCGCGCCCAAGATCGGCATGTATCTGACCCACAACGGCGTGGTCCGCTCCACCGCCAAGGCTCTGGCCCGCCACGGCGATCCCAACACCAAGCCCGTCACCGGGATGCTCTTCTCCTATGACGCGGAAAAGGTGGACGCCGCCATCGCCGACGCCTACAAGCTGGAGGGCATTCATTACATCCGGGTCTGGCTCAACGAAGGCCGGCTGCAGACCGGGGATGACATCATGTACGTCCTCATCGGCGGCGACATCCGGCCCCATGTGGTGGATTGCCTGCAATATCTGGTAGGCCGGCTCAAAAACGAGTGCGTCGTCGAGACGGAGCTCCATTGATGGAGACGCTGTTCTGTTTGCGGCGAAGCCGCCTTTGGCTCCCTCTTTGAGGGAGCTGGCAAAAATCTCTGATTTTTGACCGAGGGAGTGACGCACAGACGTTAGAACACTCCCCCAGTCACGCTGTTCGCGTGACAGCCCCCTCAGAGAGGGGGCCAAGGCTTCTAACCAACAAAGCATACAGCCATAATTCCAAATTCAAAGGAAACAGGCCACCCGGTTGGGTGGCCTGTTTTTCACTTATCCGCCGATCTGGTTCATGTTCCGCCCCGCCTGGCTGCGGTTTTCGGCGGAGAGCTCTCCATGCCAGGCAGGCTTGTTCCAGATGGCGTCCTTCAGCACCGCCACCATGCCGTCGTAGTCCAGCCCCTTCAGGGAATACTCGTCGCCGGAATGGAGACAGGGCTTCACCTTGCCGTCGGCGGTCAGCCGGATCCGGTTGCAGGTGCCGCAGAAATGGGCGCTGACCGGGCTGATCAGGCCGATGCTGCCCTGGCCGCCGGGCAGGCGGTAGAGCCGGGCCACGCCGCCGTCAGGGGCGGTCTCCACCGCTTCCGGCAGCTTGTCCAGAACGGTGGTATAGGGAATGAAGGCCTTGCTGTCGAAATCGCCGCTGTCGTACATGGGCATCATCTCGATGAAGCGCACATCGACGGGATACTTCTTCGTCAGCTCCGCCAGGGGGACGATCTCGTCGTCATTGAAGCCGCCGATGAGCACCGCGTTGATCTTGACCTTCTCGAAGCCGGCATCCAGCGCCGCTTCCAGACCGGCCATGGCCTGGTCCAGGGTGCCGATGCGGGTGATATAGGCGTACTTTTCAGGGTTCAGCGTATCCAGGCTCATGTTGATACGGCTGACCCCCGCCTCCTTCAGCGGCTTCGCAAGCTGGGGCAGCAGGACGCCGTTGGTGGTCAGACAGACCTCCCGGATGCCCTCCACCTCCGCCGCCCGGCGGCAGATGGAGACCACGTTCTTCTTCACCAAAGGCTCACCGCCGGTGATGCGGAGCTTCTCGATGCCCAGGGACGCCGCGGCCCGGATGGCCCGGATGAGCTCCTCCTCCGTCAGCATTTCCTCATGGCGCTTTTTGCAGACCCCGTCCTCCGGCATACAGTAGCGGCAGCGCAAATTGCACAGCTCCGTAATAGAGACACGCAGGTAACGGATATTTCGTTCCAATCTGTCGATCATAGGGATTCCTCGTTCGTATATGATAGGTTCATTATAGCCGCCGTGCCCGTCCCGGGCAAGTGGAAATTTGTGAGATGACCTGGATCACCGGATGGCGTCCAGGATCTCCGCCGCGTCATTCAGCACCAGATGGGGCTTGACGTCGGACTTTTCCAGAATTTCCAGGGTGGTCTCGCCGCTCATCACCAGGATCCCCGTGATGCCCGCGTTGATGCCGGACTTCACATCGGTGTAGATCCGATCCCCCACCACAGCGGTCTCTTTCTTCCCATAGCCGCTGTGGGCCATGGCCAGCTCCGGCATCAAAGGGCCGGGCTTACCGATGACCACCGGCCGCCTGCCCGTAGCGTTGAAGATCATATCGCAGACACTGCCGCAGTCCGGCACGCTGCCGAATTCCGTGGGGCAGACATAGTCCGGGTTCGTGGCAATGTAAGGAAGGTCCTTCCGGGTCAGCAGCAGAAAGCTGACATCATGGAGCTTCTGGAAGGTCAGCTCCGTGTCAAAGCCCATGACGACGCACTCCACCTCGTCCAGTCTTTCCGTGACGGTAAAGCCCTCCATCTCCAGCTCTCGCTTCAATGACCTGGTGCCGCAGACATAGAGCTTCTTCCCGGGGTGGTGCTTTTGGAGGTAATAGGCCGTGGCCTGGGAGGAGGTTATGAAATCCTCCCGGGTGGATTCGATGCCCAATTTATCGAGCTTTTTGATGTAGTCCTCCACGCTTTTGGAGGAATTATTGGTCATAAACAGATATTTTCTGCCGGAAGCCTTCAGCTCCGCCAGCAGCTCCGCGGTAAAATCATACAGCCGCTCTCCCAGATACAGCGTCCCGTCCATGTCGAACAGGTACAGACGGATCCGGCGCAGCAGTTCGTCTTTTTCCATCCTTTGTTCTCCTTTTCCTCAGCCTTCCTGGATCTGGCGGACCAGGTCCAGATACTCCCCGCAGTAGGTCTCATACAGGGGCTGGGCGGTCTCCCGGAACTGGGCCAGGGCTTCCTCCGTCAGGACGATCTCCTGACAGCCCCCGGCGATGGCGGCGGCCCGGGATTCCTCCTCCTGGGCCGTCCAGATCTCCCGCTGGTACAATGCCGACTCCCGGGCGCAGTCCGCGATGATCTCCCGGTATTCCTCCGGCAGGATCTCCCAAGTCCGGGCGCTGGCCAGCTGCACCTCCGGCACCCGGCTGTGCTCGTCCACGGTGTAGTATTTGGCCACCTTGTAGTGCTCCTGCATCTGGTAGGAGGGCCAGTTGTTCTCCGCCGCGTCGATCTTGCCGGTCTCGAAGGCGTAGTACACATCACTGTAGGCAAAGGTCACCGGCTGGCCCCCCAGCAGCGTGATCATATCCAGCACCATCTGAGATTCCTGGACCCGGACCGTCAGCCCCGCCATATCCGCCGGGCAGGTGATCTTCACGGAATCCGAATAGTAGGACCGGGCTCCGGCGTCATACCAGCTGAGCCCCACCAGCCCCGCTTCCTCAAAGATCCCCAGGAAATCCTGGCCGATCTGACCATCCAGGATCCGCCACATGTGGGCGGAGTCCTCATAGAGGTAGGGCAGCTGCAGCACATTGAGAGCCGGCAGCTCATCGGAAATGGACGCCAGGGAGATCCGGGCGAAATCAATGCCGCCGAAGGCCATCTGCTCCAGGACCTCCTCCTCGGTGCCGTATTCCCCGCCGTATTTGACCTGGATGACGACCTTGCCATCGGTCCGCTCCTTCACCAGCTCGGCGAATTTCCGGGCGCCCAGGGTGGTGGGATAATGATCCGGCTGGTTTTCCGCGTAGGTCAGCACATATTCCGGCACCGTGGCCTCTTCGCCCCCGCAGCCGCCAAGAAGCAGAAAACAGAGGATCAGCAGAATAGACAGCAGTTTCTTCATATCCTTCACGTCCTTCCAAAGCACTCAAAAAGAAACACGTCATTGCGAGCCAGTCCGCAGACTGGCGTGGCAATCCCCCGGATTTTCCGTGAACCTACATAAAGAGGAACTGAACTTCTTCCGGAAATTCCAAAGTTTTTTGACATCTGACACAGGTGCGCCGCCATAGGGGATTGCCACGCCAGTGTGAGCACTGGCTCGCAATGACAGCATATTTTTTAGACGCCGCAACCCCTGTTCAACAGAATGCTAAACTCCAACTTCTCCCTCCAGTATACACGACACGCGGGAAAATCGCAAGGGCATAAAAAGGGGGCGGCGGTACCGGAGAAGGGGTACCGCCGCCCTGAGAGAGGGGATTGGAAATCGATCCGTTAGGTTTTCCGCTTATGCCAGGCCGGCCAGCTGGGGCAGCAGCATGGAGACAGCGGGAACATAGGTGACCAGCAGCAGACCAATGATGATGGCCACATAGAACTTCAGCATGTAGGGCATGACCTTAGCCAGAGAGGTACGGCCGACCTTGATGCCGACGAACAGGGTGTTGCCGACAGGGGGAGTGATGTTGCCGATGCACAGGTTGTAGATCAGGATCAGACCGAAGTGGATGGGATCCATGCCAAAACCGGTGCAGATGGGCAGGAACAGAGGGGTGAAGATCAGGATGGCAGGGGTGACGTCCATGAAGGTACCGGCGATCAGCAGGATCACGTTCATGATCAGCAGGATCAGGTACTTGTTGTTGGTCAGGCCCAGCAGTGCGTTGGCAACAGCGTCGGGGATCTGCATGAAGGCCATGACCCAGCCCAGGATGTTGGAAACGCCGATCAGGAAGACGACCATGCCGGAGGTCTTGGCGGAGTCGACGATGATCTTCCACAGGGACTTCAGGTTGATATTCTTATAGCAGATAGCCAGGATCAGAGAGTAGACGACGGCGATGGCGGAGCCCTCGGTGGCGGAGAAGATACCGCCGATGATGCCGCCGATGACGACGATGATCAGGGACAGGGAGGGCAGAGCCTGCAGAGTGGCGATGCCCAGGGTCTTCCAGGAGAACTTACCCTCGGTGCCCTTGTAGCCCTTCTTCTTGGCGATCAGGACGGCAACCAAGGCGCAGGCCAGTGCCCAGATGATGCCGGGGACGTAACCGGCCATGAACAGGGCAGCGACGGAGGTGCCGCCGGCAGCCAGGGAGTAGGTGATCATGGCGTTGGAGGGGGGGACCAGCAGACCGGAGGGAGCGGAGGACGCGTTGGCAGCGGCGGTCAGTGCGGGATCATAACCGGCTTCCTCAGCGCCGTCACGGATCATGGAGCCGACAGCGGCAGCGGCGGCAGCTGCGGAGCCGGAGATAGCGCCGAACAGAGCGTTGGTGCCAACGTTGGTGACCAGCAGAGCGCCGGGCAGCTTGCCCAGGATGGCCATAACGAAGTTGACCAGCCGCTTCGCGATGCCGCCCTGGTTCATGATGTTACCGGCCAGGATGAAGAAGGGGATCGCGGTCAGGCTGAACTTGGACATGCCGACGAAGGTACGCTGGGCAGCGGTCAGAACGGCGACATCCAGATCGATGCAGGTCAGGATGGCAGCCAGAGAAGAAATACCGATGGAGTAAGCGATGGGCACGCCCAGGAACATCAGTCCCAGCATAACGCCCAGGATAATAAACAAACCTTGAATTGCCATAACTTATGCCTCCTTTTCCGCTTCGGCACGATCAGCTTCGGCCTTGGCAATGGCAGCGGCGGCCTCGTCCAGAGCGGCCTCGCTGGTGCCCTGAACGATCTCGATGAGGTTCATGATGGAGTAGACGCACATCAGAACGCCGCAGATGGGCATGGTCCAGTAGAAGGTGCCCACGGGGATGCCCAGGGAAGAGGTCTGCTGGCCCATGGCCAGAGCGGAGACCTGGAAGCCGCCGAAGACCAGGATGGTGGCGGCGAAGATCAGGGAAACGACCTCAGCGAAGACCAGCAGAGCCTTCTTGGGGCCGGGCTTCAGCATATCGACCACGACGGGGATGTTCATGTGGCCCCGCTCGCCGGTGACGACCGCGGCGCCGAACATGGTGGCGCAACCGAACAGGAAGCCCACCAGCTCCTCAGACCAGGTGGAGGGGCTGTTGAAGATATAACGGGTGATGACCTGATAGGTGGTCAGGATGGTCATGATGGCCAGGCTGCCGCCCGCCAGGACGTTCAGGATGGTGTCGAGGACTTTTCTCAATGCTTTCATTGTCATATCCTCCTTATTCCGCGCTGGAGTACTGCGCGTTGTACTCCTGGATCATGTCGTAGATGGGCTGCAGCTCGGGGCTGGCGGCCAGGATCTCCTCATGCAGGGGCATGACAGCCTCCTGGAAGGGGGCGGTGTCGGGGTACAGGAAGTTGACGCCCTGCTCATTCAGAGCCTGCTCCTTGGCTTCCTCGACAGCAGTCTCCCAAGCCTCACGCTGGACGGTGTTGATGATCTGGAAGCCCTCGTCAAAGATGGCCCGCTCTTCCTCGGACAGACCCTCCAGGAATGCCCAGTTGCACAGGACCAGGTCGGGCACCATCTGGTGCATGTCGTAGGAATAGTACTTGCAGACGTCGCCGTGACCGTTGGAGGTCAGGGCCAGCTCGTTGTTCTCAGCGCCGTTGATGATCTGGGACTGCAGCGCAGTGTAGACGTCGCCGAAGCCCATGGGGGTAGCGGTGCCGCCCAGCAGCTCCATCATCTTAACGTTGGTGGCGGACTGCTGCACGCGGATCTTCAGGCCCTTCAGGTCAGCGGGGGAATTGATGGGCTTGTCAACGGTGTAGAAGTTACGGGTACCGGCATCCAGCCAGGTGACGCAGACGAAGCCGGCGTCCTCAGTGGCCAGGAAGATGGGATCGGTGACCTCGGGGTCCTCCATGGCGGCATGGTAAGCCTCCGCGCTGGAGAACAGGTAAGGCAGGTTGAAGATGGAATAATTGCTGGAGAAGGTCTCCATGATGGCGTTGGACGCGATGACGATGTCAATAGCGCCGGTCTGGGTCAGCTGCACCATCTCGTTCTGAGAACCGAGCAGCTCGCTGGGGTAAACCTCCACCTGGTACTTGTCGCCCAGCTCCTCGTTGATGAACTCAGCGAAGGCGGTGAGGCCGATGTGGGTGGGGTGGGTGGTGGCCTGGTTATGGCCGATTCGGATAATCCGCTTGCCGTCAGCAGCGCCGCCGCAGCCCGCGAACATGCAGGCCATCATGGCAACGACGAGAAGCAGGGCTATCCATTTTACTTTTTTCATAAAAATGGTTCCTCCTTGCCCAATAAATTAATGCAAGTTAATCATAACAAATATGAACTTTCCATGAAACCAGAAATATTTGCGATTATAAGGACTTTTTTGTCGTCTTCTGCAAAAACAAAAAATCAGGCGCCTTTTTTCTGGGATAATCCACCAAAGGCGCCTGAAAATGTTACTTTTTTATTATTTTGGCAGCCGATCCGCGGCGAGGCGGAATTCCGAGGGGGTGGTGCCGGTGATCCGCTTGAATACCCGGGCGAAATAGTTGGAATCGCTGTAGCCGCAGGCGACGCTGACATCCTTGATGCCCATGCCGGACTCCGCCAGCAGCGTCTTGGCCTTCTCGATCCGGTACTCGTTCAGATAGGCCGAGAAATTCACCCGGAAGCACTCCTTGAACAGCTTGCAGAAATAGGCGTCGGAATAATTCATGGCCTGGGCCGCGTCCTGCATGGAAAGCTCCCTGGCGTAATTCTCCGCGATGAAGGTCTGGATCTTCTCCCGGACGCTGCTGAGCCGCAGGTCCTCCTTCTCCTCCGCCCGGGGCGCGGGCTCCTCCGGATGGTAGCTGTATTCCCCGAACAGGCCGTGCTCCACGGCCATGTCATAGGTGTGCATGGCGGCCTCCACGGCGTAGAGCAGCTCCTTCTCGTCATAGGGCTTCAGGATATAGTCCATGGCCCGGACCGCGATGGCCTGCTTGGCATAGGAGAAATTATCAAAGGCCGACAGGAAGAGGATCACACAGGGCATCCCCTGCTCCCGGATCCGGCGGGCCACCTCCAGGCCGCTGCACCCCGGCATCTGGATATCCAGGACGGCGATCTGAGCCCCGTCCCGCTCCAGGATCTCCAGGGCCTCCCGGCCGTTCTTCGCTTCAAAAATGGCGCACTGGTCCCCCAGCTGCTGCTTCAGGGTCCTGCAAAGGACCTTCCGCTCGATCATCTCGTCCTCCGCCACCAGAATTTTATACATTCACGTCACGCTCCCTCTCTTGCGGAATCACCAGCTGGATCACCGTTCCCCGCCCCGGCCTGCTGTAGATCCGCAGACCTCCCTCGGGGTACAGCATGGCGATCCGCCGACTGATATTGCCCAGGCCGATGCCCCGGCCCGTCTGTTCGCTGCGGCTGATCTTCCGGCGGAGCTCCTCCAGCTCCCGGTCCGTCATACCCTTGCCGTTATCGGCCATGGACACGATGACCGCGCCGTCCTCCTGCCAGATCCGCAGCGTGATGCTGCCCTTTTCCTCTTTGTAACCCAGTCCGTGGACGAAGGCGTTCTCCGCCAGGGGCTGCAGGGTAAAGGACGGGATCCGCACCTTCCCCTCATCCACCCGGATGATCCTGCGGTAGCGCACCCGGCCGTCGAAGCGCATCTGCTGGATGTAGATATAGTCCTCCAGCGCTTCCAGCTCCTGCTCCAGGTATACCTCCTGGGCCTTGGTCCGCAGATTATAGCGGAACAGGTTGCCCAGGGCCAGGATCATGCGGTTGGTGGTCTCGGCCTCCTCCAGCCGAGCCATGCAGGAGATCATGTTCAGGGTGTTGAACAGGAAATGGGGGTTGACCTGGCTTTTCAGCATTTCCAGCCGGGTCCGCTCCAAGTTTTTCTCCGTCTCCAGCCGGGACACCTCTTCCCGGTGCAGCGCTTCCAGAGTACTGATGTGCTCAGCGGTGGCGTGCTTCATCCGGTTGAAGGCGGCGGTCAGCTCTCCCATCTCGTCGGCGCTGCGGACCTCCAGATCGGGACCGGAGAAATCATTCTCCGCGATCCGGCGTGATTCCCCCGCCATCAGGAGGGTAGGCCGTACCACTGACACCGACAGCAGCCGCATGATATAGACCACCACCAGCACCGCCGCTCCCAGCAGAAGCAGGAAAAACCAGGGCAGGATCTCAAACAGCATGACTTTGGCGGTATAGGCGTGGTTGTTTTCTTCCAGCGTCACCTGCACCAGCCGCAGGGCGTAGTCGGACAGGTACTCCTGCATCTGGCGCACCCGGTACAGCTCGTCCACATACCCTTCCGCGTCGGGCTCCATGGCGATCAGCCGGTCCCGGGCCTCCCGGTAGCCCTCATAGCCATGGACGATGTTCCAGGTCCGGGCGTACCGTTCCTCCCCGATGGCGCCGCAGTCAAAGGGCAGGGCCCCGACGCACCGCCGGGAAGCGGCGCAGGCCTCCTGGTAATTGCGCATATTTTCCTGAGACGCTTCCCGGATGTAGCTTTCGAAGGCCTTCTGCTCGTTTTCGATGGCCTCCTGGGCGTCGCAGCAGATCACATTATCCTGCAGCAGCAGGTCCGTCTCGTCGAAGGTGGTCTGGCTGATGGCGATGACGGTGCCCAGCGTCACGATCAGCACCGACAAAATGGCCAGAAACCACACCATCACCTTGCGCCGCAGGGAAACACGGCTCCAGCCCTTTTTCCGATCCGCCACAGCCATATCCCCCCATCATTTCGGATTTGATTATATTGTATCAGCTTTTTTCTGCGAATTCAACAAAAAGCATTCTGCCGCCCCTGAAATATCCCGAATTTCCGTTTCTTTTTCCCGTAACCTTTACAAATTGCGCAATTTTATCCTAATGATTACAATTTTATCCTATTGTGATTTCCATTTGGATAGGTTACCATATTTTCAGGAACGAATCAGCAGCTTATTTGTATGAAACACATAAAATACATAAGATGGAGTGATACAGTATGAATCAAAACGTCCTGAATACCGATCTGACCGGCAAGGTGGCCGTTGTCACCGGCGCCGGCGGCGTCCTGTGCAGCTATCTGGCCAAGGTCCTGGCCCGTGCCGGCGCCAAGGTGGCCCTGGTGAACCGCTCTGAGGAGGCCATCAACCTGTACGCCGCTGAGATCAACGCCGAGGGCGGCATCGCCAAGGCCTACAAGGGCAATGTCCTCATCAAAGCCGACATGGAGCGCATCGCCGACCAGGTCCTGGCCGATCTGGGCCCCTGCGACATCCTGGTCAACGGCGCCGGCGGCAACAACGCCAGAGCCAACACCGATAAGGAATACTACGAGCCCGGCGACATCGACGCCGACACCAAGAGCTTCTTCGACCTGGACGACGAGGGCGTCAACATGGTCCTGGGCCTGAACTTCAACGGCACCCTGATCCCCACCCAGGCCTTCGCCAAGCACATGGTCCGCAACGGCGGCGGCAACATCATCAACATCTCCTCCATGAACGCCTTCACCCCCCTGACCAAGATCCCCGCCTACTCCGGCGCCAAGGCCGCTGTGTCCAATTTCACCCAGTGGCTGGCCGTCCATTTCAGCAAGGTGGGCATCCGTGTCAATGCCATCGCCCCCGGCTTCTTTGTCAGCAAGCAGAACTACAACCTGCTGTTCAACGAGGACGGCTCCCCCTCCGCCCGTGCCAAGAAGATCCTGACCGGCACCCCCATGGACCGCTTCGGCAAGACCGAGGAGCTGGCCGGCGGCCTGCTGTTCCTGGTCAATGACGAAGCCGCCAGCTTCATCACCGGCGTAGTCCTGCCCATCGACGGCGGCTTCTCCGCCTATTCCGGCGTGTAATTTCATAACGCATGTCATTCCGGGCATCCGCGGCTGGCTCCGCGGATGCCTTTCTTTTTCGCGGTGAAAAAACTTTGGAACATCATCCCATCCTTTCCGCAAATACCCGGACATATAAAAAAGGTTCCGGGAAAAGATAGTGATGCGGAAAGAAAAGACGTTTTCCCCGGAAAACATCGGCTCTTTCCGGGAAAAACGACAAAGGAGAGATTGGTATGAAGAGCAACAACCAGATCAACATCCCCGAAGCCCGGGAGGCAATGGACAAGTTCAAGATGCAGGCCGCGTCCGAGGTCGGCGTCAACCTGCAGAACGGCTACAACGGCCACCTGACCAGCCGCGAAGCCGGCTCCGTCGGCGGCCAGATGGTCAAGAACGTTTGTCCCGGACGAACTAAGAAATTTGAGAGAATCAGTCGGGTTTCTGCGGGATATGTGCAAAAGGTTGCGTACATAACAGCGGTCACAGTCTAGCTGTTACTTACTCCCTGTATGTAGCAACTTTTCGATATCATCACATTTCGATTCATTTTTTACAACGAACAGAGCCAGCTCCGGGAGCTGGCTCTGTTACTTTATTGATTACAACTTACAGAACATGGATATTTTCTTTCTCAAAGGCAACCCATGCCGTATCGCCGACAGCATAGATTTTCTTATTTCTGGGATTATAGTCCGTGATCTTTACCAGGGTATCACCCACCATCACATGGTAGTTCTGGTAAGAGCCCATGAAGCAGGACACGATGACCTTACAGGGCAGAACACCACTGTCTGCCAGGACAGCGGATTCGGGACGAAGAACCAGAGTGCACTCCTTGCCCTCCGGCAGTTCAGAAACGCCTACCACAGGGACCTTATGGCCTTCCACGGTGACGATACCGCCATTGCCATCCTTTGCAGAGAGATTGCCCTTCAGGAAGTTTGCTTCTCCGATGAAGTCGGCAACGAATTCACTGGCGGGATGGTAGTAAATCTCCTGGGGAGAACCGATCTGCGCCACAACACCTTTTTCCATAATGATGATCTGATCAGAAAGAGCCATGGCTTCAGACTGATCGTGGGTAACATAGATAGCGGTGATACCGGCCTCCTGCTGGATCCGGCGGATCTCGGTACGCATGGTAACACGGAGCTTGGCATCCAGATTGGACAGAGGCTCGTCAAACAGCAGCACACCGGGTTCCAGAACCAGTGCTCTTGCCAGAGCAACACGCTGCTGCTGGCCGCCGGAAAGCTGGTTTGTCATGCGGGATTCCATGCCTTCCAGGCCAACCAATTTCAGAATTCTGGTAACCTTCTCCTTTATGGTGGCCTTATCCATTTTCCGCAGCTTCAGGCCATAGGCAACATTGTCAAAAATGTTGTAGTGGGGCAGCAGTGCGTAGCTCTGGAAGACCATAGCCGTATCGCGTTTGTTGGGAGTCAGTGCGTTTATCGGCTCGCCGCCCAGATAAATTTCACCTTCATCAGGACTTTCAAAGCCTGCGATCATACGCAGTGTTGTGGTCTTACCGCAGCCGGAGGGACCCAGCAAAGTTACGAAAGAACCGGGGGTGATCTCCAGAGAGGTATCCTTTACCGCGTAAAAATCTTTTCCTGTTTTGGGATCCTGGTAAATTTTGGAAATATGTTCCAGAATGACTCCTTTTTTCTCTTTAGCCATATCAGTCGACCTCCTTCAGTTTCCGGCTGGTTCCGAAATACTTGATAAACAGATTCATCAGCAGCACCGAACCATAGGTGATGACGATGAGAATAGTAGCAAATGCGCAGGCAATACCGTAAGAACCCTTTTCCGCAAACTCATTGATCTGAACTGTGATCAGCAGGAACTGAGGAGTTACCAGCAGAATGATTGCAGAAATAGCGGTAATGCTGCGGACAAATGCAGTCACAAGACCACTCAGGAACGAATCCTTGATCAGCGGCAACGTCACAGTCATAAATACCCGGAAGCTGTCGGCACCCATATCGTAGGCGGATTCTTCAATGCTCTTATCGATCTGCCGCAGGGCGGAAATACCGCTTCGGGTACCAGTAGGCAGAGATCTAACCACAAAGACAATGATCAGAATGGCTGCGCTGCCATAAATACCGGACAGGAATCCGGTGCCAAAGACACCGTTGACGAAGCCACGGATATAGCCGATTCCCAGAACCGTTCCGGGAACTGCCATAGCCAGCATGGAAACGAACTCAATAAAGCCCTTGGCCTTGAATTTCCGCTTAACCACCAGGTAAGAGATGATCATACTCAGCAGGGCCGTGATCGGCGCAGAGGCCAGAGACAGCAGGAAGGAATCCCGGAAAGCCTTAAAGCCCTTGTATTTCTCAAAGACACGCACAAACCATTTGGTGGTTAGGCTAAAATCATAACCCCAAGTATTGAACAGCGCACCAAAGGGAACACAGATGTACATCATAATGACGAACAACGCAATCAGAGAACACACAATGGTCAGAGGAACGGTCACAGACTTGTCCTCAATCAGCATTCTGGCACGGGATGCCTTGCCGGTGAGGGTCGCTGCTGTTTTGGCTTCCAGAATGTATTTCTGCACCAGATACATGGCCAGAGTGATGGCCAGCAGCACCACTGCCATGGCAGCTGCGCCTTCCTTGTCATAAGCGCCGGTAATCTGCAGATAAATGGTGGTAGCCAGAGTATCATAAGAACCGCCGATAATCATGGGGTTGGCAAAGTCCGCAATGGACTCAATGAAGGTCACCAGGAAGGCATTACCCAAACCCGGCAGGATCAGAGGCCAGGTCACATCCGCGAAAACACGGAATCGGGAAGCGCCCATGTCCCGGGCTGCCTCTTCCAGAGAAGGATCGATGTTTTTCAGCAGGCCCTTTAGCATCATGTAGCAAACCGGGAAAAAGGTCAGGGTCTGGACAATGGTGATGCCCCAGAAGCCGTAGACGCTGTTGTCATAGATCTTCAGCAGATACCGGGTGATGATACCCGCCTTGCCGAATAGCATGATCATGGATAAGGAAAGCACAAAAGGTGGAGAAACAACAGGCAGCATGGAGACGACCTGAAAAAGGCCTCCCATAAACTTACTGTGAACCTTCACATAAACCTCCACATAGGCGAACAGGAGGCCCAGAATGGTGGAGAAAATGCCCACCGCAAAACCAACTTTCAACGTGTTGGTGATAGCGGTCCGGAAAGATTTCATAGCAAAGATCCGCTTGAAGATATCCATCGTCAGGCCTGTTTCCTTGCCGTAAACGCTGTCCACCAGCAGTACTGCTAGAGGATATAAAATAAACAATGTCAGAAATGTAATGAGAACCACGATGGTGGTGACCATAATAGGGTCAGCCAGCAATTTTTTGCGGTCCAGTGCCGCGCTCTGGCGTGTTGCCATCGGCAGATTCCTCCTTTCGGGAACAGAAAAGGCGGGGGATGGAGGCGATCCTCCATCCCCCGTTTCGTGGGTTATGTAATTTAAGAACTTACTCGGTCTTGAAACGATCGTCGCCGCCGCCCAGAGCAGTCATGACCTCTTCAATGTAGGTCTTGATGTTGTTCTTAGCGTCTTCGAAGTCATAGTCCATGACGTTCTCGGGATCCAGGCCGAACTCAGTAGCCACAGCAGGCTGAGTTGCGTTGTCGATGACCAGGAACTGGTAAGAACCATTGTCCTGAGCCAGGTTGACACAGTCGGGGCTCAGTGCGAACTCGATCCACAGCTTAGCAGCGTTGGGATGCTTTGCACCCTTGAAGATGGCGGTAGCGCCGATCTCATAGGAAGTGCCGGAGGAAGGGATAACCAGTTCAATGTTGCCGTAGCCGTTGTCAACGATCTGGGTGATGCCGTCATGCAGGAAGCCGATACCGACGACACATTCACCGGTACCAACGTTCTTGGAAGGACCGGAGCCGGACTTGGTGTAAACATGGACGTTCTTGTCCAGGTCAACCAGGTACTGGATGCCTTCATCATGGCCGTACTTCTGGATCATGGTGTTGATGACCAGCTTTGCAGTACCGGCAGTGTTATAGTTGGACAGCCAAACCAGGCCTTCGTACTCGGGCTTGGTCAGATCGGCCCAGTCCTGAGGAACAGTGATGCCCATACGGTCCAGTTCGTCACGGTTGACCATGAAGCCCAGGATGCCCTTGTAGATGCCGTACCAGTAGCCGTCCTTGTCGCGGTAAGCTTCACCCAGCAGGTGGGAAGCGTTCTCTGCTTCATAAGCTTCCAGCAGGCCCTCTGCAGCACAGACGTTGTAGGGGTCAGTGGTGCCGCCGAACCAGACGTCACCGGAGGGGTTGCCAGCTTCTTCTTCAACCTTGGACTGAACTTCGCCGGTGGACAGACGCTGATACTGAACTTCGATACCGTACAGTTCCTGGAACTTTTCACAGGCGACTGCCAGATACTCCTCTTCACAGGAGCCGTAGACAACCAGAGTGCCTTCAGCCTGTGCGTCAGCAATCAGCTTTTCCATGTAAGTGGGCTCTGCAGCAGGAGCTTCGGTAGCTGCGGGAGCCTCAGCCTTGGGAGCCTCAGTTGCAGGAGCTTCCTTCTGGGCACCGCAGCCTGCGAACAGACCCAGAACCATTACCAGAGAAAGTAGGATAGCAATAAGCTTTTTCATTTTGTAAACCTCCATTTTTAGTGTCTGATGACTTTTTCATTATATGTCTTGCACAATCATATGTCAATAAAGAACGCCATCTTTATACATCTCCAACAGTTCTCAGATTGTATTTTTGTTAATTGCGCCATTCAATTCTGAAGCTTTCTGAAGCTTTCTGAAAAAGTACAGTTTTTTCGCAGACTCATGGGATTTTCCTGTGTTTCATTATTGGCCTTGCAGAGGAAGCGATACCCTCACAAAGAAGCGGCATGCTTCTTCCAAGGCCATAAAGCTGCCACCATGATATTCGATAATTCGACGACAGGTATTCAGCCCTATGCTGGTACTTTCCCGTTTGGATTGGTCTGCGCGTGTTCCATTGGAGATGATGAGAATCAGATAATCTGATTCTCGTCTGTAATCTATCCGGATAATTGTGTCCGGGTCTGCGTATTTTGTCAGATTGGAATAAATATTATCCAAGGCTCTTTGCAGCAGATGAATCGCAACCTTTATCTTGCAGGATACCGGTAAAAACTGCAACTGCACCTTCATACCGCTGCTTTCCAGAGAATAGGCATAATCCTCCAGGATCTGCCGGAACAGTTCGTCGGCATCCAGGGTTTCCGGCTCGTCATTTTTCCAGTCGGTGGCATATACCAGAAAGTACTCAAAGAGCTGGTCCGCCATATTCTTGATCCTAAGGGTCTGATGGATGCTCTTATGGACCAGCTGATCCATCTGGGCTTCATCTGCGTATTTCTTGCGCTCAATGATTTCCAGATAAGCCAGCAGAGAAGTCAGCGGCGTTCTTAAGTCATGGGACATGGCTGTAATCAGCTCGGAATTGGCGGACCGCATCTGGTCCTCCAGCTCCTGGTGTTTCAGAATGGAGCGGCGCATCTGATCGATTCCCAGGGCAAGTTCTCCGATTTCATCACTTCCATGAACAGTGACGGCGTATTCCAGCTGGCCTCCGGACAAAATGTCCAGTTCTTCTTTCAGAAGATTGATATAGGAAACTTTTCGATTGATCAAGGCAATAAAACACAGGGAGAAAGCCAGGAACGCAGCCAAACCGGAAACCACCAGCAGGCCGTAGAAGAAAGCATCGCCGGAATAGTAATACAGGAAAGCTCGGACAGTCACATCGCCATCCAGCACCAGTGCATACTTGTTCTCCGGATCTTCCAGATCCGGATCGAGTTTCTGAGCAGTCAGATCTCCTCTTGTTCTTCCGGAGAAAGGGGATTCATAAATGAGGGTATCCCCCTGGTAAATGGTCAGATAGACCTTATCTCCCCGGCTGCACCAGGGATTCAGACGCTGCAGATTGGTAAGGGAGATATGTTCTTCCTCCACATATTCCTGGAGCTGAGAGAAATGCTGATCGGCCATGGTTTCCGCAAAGGTCTGGCCGTAAACGGTTTTATCCAGCATGGTATCTCCCAGGCTATAAGCAATACCAAAGAATAGAATTGCCACAGCAAAGGAAATCAGAACAGCGCAGAGCAGCTGCAGCCGTAAACTTTTCTGGATTCTCTTATTCAATACGATATCCCTTTCCCCATACGGTGCGGATGGTATGGCAGTTTTGATGATCGTCGCCCAGTTTCCTCCGGATATTCCGGATATGTACCATCACCGTATTGTTGGAAGAATAGGTATAGGGTTCATTCCAGATGGTTTCATAGATGGTTTGGGTGGAATAGATCCGTTTTTGGTGAGATGCCAGCAGAAGGAGGATCCGGTATTCAATATCTGTCAGAATGACTTCCTGCCCATCTACCCGAACCTGGCAGCGGCTGGTGTCGATCTCAATATTGCCGCAGCAGTAAATGACAGAACTGGGTTCTGCAGCTTTTGCTCCGTAGACATAGTATCTGCGGAGGATTGCCTTTACCCGGTTCATCAGTTCGTTATAGGAAAAAGGCTTCACCAGATAGTCATCACCGCCTGCGGAAAAGCCCATGGTCTTGTCGGAGTCCTGGGACTTTGCAGTCAGAAACAACACCGGAACCGTATAGCGTTTGCGGATCTCCGCGCATACGGTGTACCCATTCATCCGGGGCATCATCACATCCAGGATCACCAGATCGATAGAAGGATCCATCTGTGCAAGGACCTCTTCCCCGCAGGATGCTTCCACGGTCTCATAGCCTTCACAACTCAGCAGCAGCCACAGTGCTTCCCGGATCTCCGGATCGTCATCAGCAAACAGGATTCGTTTCTTTTCCAAGGAATTCACCTACTTTCTGGATTCATTATAGCTTTGCCGAGAAGAAACTGCAAAGAGAATCTTGGAAAAATTCAGATTTCTTCATAATTATGAAGCCTCAATATTCAGAATTGTCCGATATACTGGATAGGTAGAATGAAGGAGGTGTCTCATGAAGACAAAAGAATCCATAATAAAAAATGCAGCCATTGCGTGTCTGGTGACTCTGCTGGCCTTCTCTGCAGCCATTTTGATCAAAGGCTGGGTTACTGGGTCTTTTCGGAGCATTGACTCTCTTCGGGTATATGTTGCCTCCTTTGGAATCTGGGCACCTGTGGTGCTGACGCTGATCCAGCTGTTTCTTACTATCTTACCAGTATGCACCAGCTTTGCCGGCTGTGTTGTGGGTGCGGCTTTGTTCGGCGCAGCCGGAGGTTACTGGATC
>JAFUMG010000057.1 GCA_017473225.1 Oscillospiraceae bacterium
AAAGCCCGCAATCTGGTGGGTTAACTTTCTGCGCCCTTTTTGCAATACTACTGCGCAAAATTTATGCTTGACAAACATTAGCTAGATTTATCTGTCAGTTGTCTGCCGCACCCCAAGGCCCCCTTGTGTAAAGGGGGCTGGCTCGGCGATAGCCGAGACTGGGGGATTGTGCAGCAGAAGGCTGGAATAACCACCACATTTCGGCAAATTCGTATTGCAGTGCAGCAATCCCTCAGTCAAAAATCGGAGATTTTTGACAGCTCCCTTTACACAAGGGAGCCTTGGGGCGCTTCCGCGCCACTGCGCCCGCTTCTCGCTACAGAGCGCAACCGCCGTAGGCGGCTCTTAGCGCGGAGTAGTGCGTTAAACTACAATTCACAGCACCCGTTCCAGTATCTCCACGATCCTTTCCAGCCCCACCCGGTCGGCTTCGGTGAAGCGGGCCAAATGGGGGCTGTCGATATCCAGCACGCCCCAGATTCTCCCGTCCTTGTGGATGGGGAGCACGATCTCGGACCGGGAGGCGCAGTCGCAGGCGATATGGCCCGGGAAGGCGTGGACATCCTCCACCCGCTGAACGGCGTCCTCCGCCACGGCGGTGCCGCAGACGCCTTTGCCTACCGGGATAACGATGCAGGCGGGCTTTCCCTGGAAGGGGCCCAGGATCAGCCGGTCCTTTTCCATTTTATAAAAACCGACCCAGTTGATCTCCGGCAATTCCTGCCACAGCAGGGCGGAGGCGTTGGCAAGATTCGCCGTTTCATAGGGCACGCCGTCGGTCAGAGCCGCCAGCTGGGCGGCGAGGGATTCATAGTTGACTGTCATGGGATCGACCTCCTTGTTTCCCTCTATACTACAGGAAGCGGCGCCCATTATCAAGGCAAAATTTGACAGCGTTTCCGCACCGTCCCTGAATTTTCGACTTTTTCAGGGGTTACATTTCGTCCTCCGCGGAATATTAAAAAGGCAAAGAAAAAGGAGGGCTGCAATTTGAAAAAGCTGGCAAATCGCTGTATTTTCGCTTTGATCTCAATATTATTTCTATCGTCAGGCGCTTCGGCGGCGGAGTATCTGATCCCTGTGGGCCGGGTGGTGGGGCTGGAGCTGTCCCAGGGCAGCGTCACGGTGGCCGCCTTTGACGACACGCTCCCCGCCGCCAAAAACGCCGGCCTTCATGTGGGCGACGAGATCCGCGCCATTGACGGCCGGGATGTGGACTGCGCCGAGGATGTCCGCCGGGCGCTGGACCATTCCGACGGCACCGTGGAGTTGACCATCTCCCGGGGCGGAAACGAAAAGACCATTTCCATGGAGCCGGAGGTCACCGCCGACGGTCCCCGGCTGGGCGTCTATCTGCGCCAGGGCATCACCGGCATCGGCACCGTCACCTGGTACGACCCGGAAACCGGCGCCTTCGGCACTCTGGGTCACGGCGTCAACGACGGGAAGGGGAATCTGCTGACCATGAGCAGGGGCCTGGCCTATCCCGCGTCGGTGGTCTCTGTACAAAAGGGAAGATCCGGCCATCCGGGGCAGCTGAAGGGCGCGCTGTCCAGCGACCGGCTGCTGGGCACCCTCTCGGGCAACACCGCCCAGGGCGTCTTCGGCACCGCGCCTGACGCCTGGGAGGGTGAGCTGATGGAGGTGGCCTCCTACAGCGACATCCGCGCTGGCGAGGCGACCATCCGCTCCACCGTCACCGACGGGGAACCCCGGGATTATTCTGTGGAAATTCTGAAAATCTATCCCCAAAGCCGCTCCGACGGCCGTAATCTGCTGCTGAAGGTCACCGACCCGGCGCTGCTGGAAACCACCGGCGGGATCGTGCAGGGGATGAGCGGCAGTCCCCTTATACAAGATGGGAAGCTAATAGGAGCCGTGACCCACGTTTTGGTCAATGATCCCACCACCGGCTACGGAATTTTCATTGAAAACATGCTTGATGCAGCTTCATAATCGCCAAAAACCACCGATTTTAGAAAAAATCGGTGGTTTTATCGGTTATAAGCCTCATCATTTGCCGCTGGACTTGCACTCAAAATAAACCCTCAATAAACATATTTTCATATACCAGCAGTCCGCCCTATACAAGTGGTATCTTTTATGATATACTATTATAAAAGAATTTGACTATTCTGACGTCCATCTTATACAATATCAATCATCAAAGGAAGGAGAGTCCAGCTATGGCAAGAAAGTCCCGCTATGCAAATAATATCCCAGATATTGCTCTTATGACCAGGGCATATACAAACCGAACGGGTATCTATGCCCGTATATCCCGTGCTGACGGTGATTCCACCAGCGAATCCATCAAAAATCAGATTCAGATTTGTCAGAAGCATATCCATATGAGCGAGGATCTTGTTTGTGTCCAGATATATCAGGACGATGGGGAAAGTGGTCTGGATTTCGATCGTCCCGGATTCAGGAAAATGATGAACGATATTCATGACGGCACCATAAATTGTGTGATTGTAAAGGATGTATCACGCATCGGACGGGACTATATTGATGTTGGAAAGCTGCTTCTTCAGGACTTCCCTCAAATGGGTGTGCGCTTTGTTAGTGTAAATGACAATTATGATAATGTTAATGATCAAGATGGCCTTTGGAGTTTAGATCTCATTCTGAAAACGGTACTGCATAACTGGGAATCCAAGTCAACTTCCCAGCGAATTATCACTGCCATTGAGGCAAAGGTCCAAAGAGGCGAATATCTGCCTGCATCCGGAAGCATACCTTATGGCTATCTCAAAGATGCCGAAAATAAAACCTATACTCCGGATCCTGAAACGATTCCAGTGGTACAAAAGATTTATACCTTATTCTGTACCGGCATGACTTATACAGAAATCGCCAAACAACTGAATTCAGAAGGGATCCCCTGCCCGGGTAAGCTGAAATATCTTCGCGGCCACTCCAAGAATTCCAAGTACGCAGATGCACTTTGGAACCGGAAAACAATTCGGGAGATTCTCTGTGATCAGGTTTATATTGGCAACCGCGTTCATGGGAAGATGAAGAAATCTGCACCTGGGAAAAATAAACAGTACACTTCTGAAGATGATTGGACAATTGTTTTCAACACGCATCCCGCTATTATTTCTCAGGAACAATTTGCTGCCGTACAGGATATCATTTCCAACGGGCACACAGATTCTCCTGAACAAAGCAAACGACCGGATGCAGCACCCAGCCTTAAGGATGTTTTGCTTGAGAAACTGGTTTGCGCAGATTGTGGAGAGCCCTTGTATGCTGACAAACGATGTTCCCGGGCAGCTTCCAATACACCCAGTCAAATCTACTATCAGTGCAGAACTTACAAGAAATCTAAGCGGACCCAATGCAGCAACCATTATCTCACAGATTCAGTGCTGACAGAAATCGTTGATCAAGCAATATACTACAATACCAACTACATTCTGAACTCTGATGTCTGCTGCCAAATTGTATCCGATTGTGAGAACAGTCTGGAAACACTGAAGTGGAAAATCCACTCTCTTCGGCAAAAGTTGGAATGTCTGGATCGTGAGACAGACCGTCTCTTCGTTAGCTATACCGAAGGAAGCCTTAATTCGTCTGCATTCAAACAACAGCACGCAATTATTAAGGAGGAACGGAATAATACAGAGAAATGGTTGGATCAAATCATTGCCGAACGTAAAAAAACAGAACAAAACTACTATTCCATGCAGTTCTGCCGACAAGGATTTATCAATTATGCTACCACCCATGAGCTGACGAAGGACATAGCTGATGTCATGATCGATCGAATTGAAGTACACGCCAATAAAGATGTTGTCATCTACTTCAAATTCAAAGGTGTACAATTTACGGATACTTCCTCTAAAGAAGGTACTGTATAAATGATTTATCATTTCGATCGTGAAGTTCTTGTTTAATGCTTGCCTTGAACTTCTTTGGTCGAACAGAAAGGAGGGGCATGAAAGCCAGCGGATACTCAAATATTAAGCAAATACACATCTAGTTCCAAGGCTTCGTGCCAATCCCTATATTGACCACACAATATGACCAACCATCCGCTGGTTCGCCCTCCTTTTCAAGTTCTTCGTTCCATCTTTGCTTGCTATATTTTGTTGACTATCAACGTGATAAACCAATATGATTCATGCTAATAAATCCTTTTTATTTTTACAAATATTCATTTAATTCCGAATTTTAAATGATTAACGCAAAATAATTTGTCAAAAAATTATTGCATTTATTATTGACTGTGAATATAATATTTATATCATAATTCTATAGAGGTGATTCTATGCCTTTTGCCGCAAATAGCATTGCTGCCATCATAAATGAAGCACGAAGCAATTCCAGTGAATTGCCTTGGATCGAGTTTAAGACTAACAACGCAGATCCTCAAACCATCGGTGAATATGTCAGTGCAATGTCAAACACTGCAGCCCTTTTTGGAAAAGCGCACGCTTTTTTGATTTGGGGTATCGATGATGTTACTCATGATGTTATCGGAACAGACTTCAAGTATGACAAACGGAAAGTCGGACAGCAGGCATTGGAACTTTGGATATCAACGCAGCTCCAGCCACAGGTTCAGATTTATTTCCATGACACGACTATTGACGGCAAACATGTTGTTTTGCTGGAGATTAGTCCCGCCTTTGCTGAACCCGTAAAATTCAAAGGCGTTGACTATATCCGAATCGATTCGCATAAGAAAAAGCTGAAGGATTTCCCTGATACCGAACGAGAATTGTGGTCCATTTTTACCCGGAAACCTTTCGAGTCAATGATCGCCCTGGAAAATGTTCCTGGCGAACTGGTTCTTCGTTATTTGGATTATCCTTCATATTTCGACTTGCTATCACTTGATATCCCCAGCACAAAGGACGGTATACTCGAGCAGTTATTAACCGAAAAACTAATTGTCAAGGACGAAACTGGGGCATTTAATATCACAAACCTCGGTGCCATTCTTTTTGCTCGCCGCCTTAGTGATTTTCCGTCTTTGGAACGAAAGGCTATCAGAGTTATCAAGTATACAGGAAACAACCGAATTGCTGGTGCTAGCCGTGAGCAAATCGGTGGCAAGGGATATGCCAACGGTTTTGAAGGACTTATTAATTATATCAACGGTTTGCTTCCTGTGAACGAGGTTATGGGAGCCGCACTTAGAAAAGATGTTCCGATGTACCCCGAGCTTGCCGTCAGAGAAGTTGTAGCCAATGCCATTATACATCAGAATTTCTTCTTAACGGGTACAAGCCCGGTTATTGAGATATTCGATAATCGTATGGAGATTACCAATCCCGGTATCCCCCTTATTGATAAAGAGCGTTTTGTTGATCATCCTCCTGTTTCCAGGAACGAAATGCTTGCATCGTTTATGCGGAGAATCGGCGTTTGTGAGGAACGTGGCAGTGGTTTTGATAAGGTTGTCGCTCAAACCGAAGCCTTCCAATTACCTGCACCTGAAATCGAGCTCTATGATAACAGTACACGCGTGACCTTGTTTGCACATAAGACCTTTTCGGAAATGAGCCGGGAAGATCGGCTGCGAGCATGCTATCTGCATGCATGCCTGAAGCGCGTCAACAGAGAATATTTAACCAATGCATCCTTGCGTGAGCGTTTCCAAATTGATGTTAAAAATAGCTCCATGATATCCCGCTTGTTAAATGATGCATGTAAGTCCGGATTAATAAAGATGGTAGACGAAACAGTCGGTGCAAAAAACAGAAGATACCTTCCTTATTGGGCTTGAGTTTTTGTTGACTGGCAATTGACTGTGCAGTTTTATATAGTTCATATTTCTCAATATTAATTGCAATTTCGACACATTTTATGAGATTTCTCACCTTTTTACCCCATAATAATTATTGACGGGCAATTGACTGACCTAAGGCATCCCGCTTTATTAATATCAAGCGGGATGCCCACCGATAACAACCGACAGCAGCCAATACTCTACAAATAGATTATAGTCAATTTCATTTATTTACTTCTTTGTTCGTTCGGTCCCTTTTATTGGACATACTCAGAGATATATTACACATAAGATCATAAGATCAACAGACAACAGCTTACGATTAGCTTATTTCAGAAAGAGACAGGAGGCCCATTATATGGCACTGGAAGCACGGTATTTAGAGAGCGTTCCGCAAACTAAGTATTTATCTGCTGAGAACTATGTCAGCTACCGGGCCATTATGCGTATTTTCTATCAGGAACACCAAAAAATGCATTATCAGTTGGACAAACAGACGATCATGGGTGAACTGCGCCAAGATCGTCTGTTTTCTACATATACCGATCAACAATTGTCTCAAGACTTGGATCAGCTGATAAAGTGGAAAAATCTGACTGCTATTCAAGATCCGCGAAAGGTAAGAACTGTAGCGGATTTCCAAAACAAACAGTACCAGTATATGATGTCTCAGGCTGCGTTGGAAATTGAACGCATGACAATCACTTTAGAGAATCTCTACACGTATACAACAGGGCTGACATCCAGTTCTTTCCGCCGTATTCAGCGTGCGCTGGATAAGATTGAAAAACTTGACCAAATGTCTTTGAAAGACATCGGTGATTGGTGGCAAGACCTGCAGGAAGACTTCTCAAGGCTCAGTCAGAGTTATCAGGACTATCTCCGAGAATTTTATGGCCCCAGTGCTGAGAAATACATGAAGTCTGAAGACTTCATTGTGTATAAACGCCATTTGATAACATATCTGGAAGAATTCGTCCAAGATCTTCAAAGCAGCTCTGCCCAAATAAGTGCACAGCTTGAGTACATATCTTCAGACACGACAGAAAAGCTTTTGAATCTGGTACATCAAAGCGAACTCGATATCCCCAGGCCTCTATCTGAGAAAACTGACCACTGGCAAGATGAACTACGGATGAAGAACGAAGGCGTGTGGCGTTCGCTGATTGGCTGGTTTTCCGGAAGTGATTCAACAGCACGGCAAGTAATGGAAGTTACAAACGAAGTTATCCGTCGTGTTGTTCAGAACGCTGCTATGCTGGTGCAAATGCAGAATATGGGCGTAAGCAACAAGGCAGAGCTACGTCACATCATGAAGCTGTTTTCTGAAACGCCTTCGTTGGATGAGGCACATAAACTCTCTGCTTTGGTATTCGGCGCACAATATGCAAGGCATTACGTTGTTAATTCGGATCGGGATACTGACCGTATTGACAAAAGCTGTTTTCAGGAAGTTCCTATGGAGTTTTTATTACGGCCGCGCGAACGGACATATCGTCCGTCTATAGATCGGAGCGGATTTGCGGACAAGAGCGCAGACAAAAAGGAACAGCGCAGGCGCATCTTGGAAAATACTCAACGGCTGCGCGCAGAAGTAATGGGACATATACGCAATAAAAAGCTTGACTTTGCTCACTTAGAGACGCCTGTGACGCCAGAGGTCCGAACTGTCTTTTTGTCATGGCTGGCCATTGCAAATCTAAGCCCCGATAAAAAAGGCTCAACGGAATACGGCCAGCACTATTCATTAAAATCCAGAGGTAAAGGAACCTGCACTATGGTTTGCACGGATGGAAATCTGACACTTCCGGATTGTGTGTTAGAATTTGAGGATGATGTAGATGCATGAATTTCGATCTTTATTAGACCGTTTTTGGATTACAAAGGCAGAAACCAAAGAACTGTATTATCTACTTAAGCGTACACAGCCAGAATATAAGCGTTTTCTGAACGAACAGCTCGGATGGAACTTAATTGTAAATGAATCCGTAATCAAATTGGAGAAAGTACCTCCTAAAGCAATGCCATGGATGGGAATACAGGAGTTCAACGATACTATGGACTACTGCTTACTTTGCGCGTTGCTGCTCTACTTATCCGATCTGGACGATGAAGAGCAGTTTCTGCTGTCCTCTCTTACAGAAGCTGTTGAGACTTTCACAAAAGATGTTATTTTTGTGGATTGGACAAGATTTACTCACAGGAAATCGATGGTTCGTGTTTTACGGTATGCACAGAGCATCGGACTGATTCTGGTATACGATGGCAGCAGCGAGAACTTCAGCAATAATCAAGAGCAGGAGGTCCTTTACGAGAACACCGGTTTGTCACGCCATTTTCCTGTTCATTTCGGACGAGATATTATGCATTGCAATACTGTATCCGACTTTGAAGCTTTCTCCTGGGAAGGCGAAGACGCTGATCGCGGTAAGAAAAGGGTAAATCGTTGCTATCAGCAGTTGGCTTTGATGCCCGCAATGTACTGGTCAGAAGACAACCGTGCAGATTATGAGTATATAAAGAATCAGAGGCCTTGGGTATCAAAATACCTGGATAATGCCATTGGCGGCGAATTACACATCCATAAGAACGGTGCATTTTTTGTGGCAATGGAAGACAGTCGTTTTGGAATGTTGCATCCACGTGATACAGCACTGTCGGATGCGGTATTGATGCTTTGTACACAATTGAGGCAAAAAATTAACGATGGACTTTATTCCAGGGAAAATGACGATACCGTTTGGTTAGGTATGCGTGATTTTCGGAATGAGGTTCTGAGTTGTAAAGCCAACTGGGGCAATGCCTGGGGCAAAGGACTCAGGGAAGAGACGGATGACAGTTTTGTTGAAAAAATCATGAAATATATGTTTGATTGGATGCTATTGGAACCGATCGATGGTGCAATTCTTCTGTATCCATCTATTGGTAAATTAAACGGCTACTATCCGGATGATTATAACCAGCGCATAGAGGAGGGAAATCATGGAACAGTGGAAGATGCATATCTGCTTTTAATCAAAGAAATGTCAAGAGATTTACAATCCACAACAACAAGCGTGTGTAAAGCACTTTGGGCAATGGATGAGTTGGAAAATCGTTCTGGTTCTATGCTCCGCCTTGCTGTTTTTAGCGCTCAAGCAACGACCGATCCGCATGCATTAGATATCGATACACTCTGCGGGCAGTTGTTCTTACATCTTCTTTCTGTGAAGCTGAACCGTCCATATCCTGCAGGGGCTGAGGAGCGGGATGAGGTGTACTTCGAAAATGGAATCCTGTGTGACAGTATATCGAGTACTGTCACACAAGTAGGTCTTGTTCTGAGAGAACAGCAAGATGAGCATCCTGCCTTCAAGGAGTTCCGGCAAAGAAATGAATGCTGCACACTATCTCTAACAAATTTGAACAATATTTCTTCAGCAGCAAGTCCTTCAGGAAAAGCATATCTGATTGAAAACCAAATGTTGTTTTCTCAGCTCTGTGATCAGGCTAAAGATTTCCATTCCCCATTGATCTGTACATCAGGTCAGCTCCAAGTTGCAGTATTGCGGTTGCTGGACATGTTGGTTGCTTCCGGAATAACTTTGTATTACGCAGGAGATTTTGATGGAGGCGGTATATCAATTGCTGCAAGACTGCTTGCCCGCTATCCAGCCAACCTTCATCTGTGGCATATGACTGCGGATGATTATGAGCTTTGCAAATCGGATATCAGTATCAGCGAGAACAGCCGAAGTTTATTAAAATCAGCAAATGGTACTATCCTGGAACCCATTGCAAATTTAGTACAAGAAACAGGTTGCGCAGGGTACCAGGAATTGCTACTAGGTAAATTATTGGCTGACTTGCTTGCTCCTGCATCCGTATCGCCAGAGTTAGTTTTTGTTTGATACTCTAATCTCTTTATGAGCAAATTGCCCACGGGACAAACGCCGTGGGCAATTTTCATGGATGGGCATAAAAGGGGCTTTTCTACAAAATGAGTCTGGGATGAAAAGCATCTGGGTTCCTGCAAAAACGTATCAATTGTAAATTCCAGACACACAGCCACACTTGCACGGCGATTTAGCCACGGTGTCACGGACTTTTAGCCACACTGTCACGGAGCGGTGCCACACCCATTCCGGACTTCAGCCACAATGGTCAGAGGGGCTGTTATACCCCTCCGACCTGCTTCTCAGGCGTTATCCCAGCGGGCTATAATCTTTCTGGATTGCTCATAAATGTCCTGCTCCGTCCATTCGTGGGTCTCATCAGGTTCCTCCGAGAACAGTTCCAGGATCTCCTGCTTGGCTTGCTCGACGTGTCGCTTGTTATGGAACCACCAGATATACTCGGTGTCCAGCAATTTACGGGTAAGAGTCATGTCAACCCTCCCGGCTTCTCAGACCATGACGCTCCCGCATGGAGATTTTGCCGTCAATTAGCACCTCATAGGCGTTGTGGACGATCCGGTCGAGAATCGCTTCTGCAATGGCACTGCGTTTCTCGGAATTGGGATGGAGACGCTCGTACCAGTCACCCGGCTCATACTGGGTGCAGAAGATCATGGAGCCTTTATTACACCGGGCTTCAATGACTTCCAGAAGGTTGTAACTCTCCTGCGGTGTCAGGCACCGGATCAGCCATTCATCCAGAATTAACAGATCGTACTTCTGGTAGCTCTTAATCGCTTTCTTCAGTTCGCCTGCGGCCTGTGCAAGTGAGAGTTCCTCCAGAAGTTCCGGAAGACGTACATATCGCACCGACATCAGCTTTCTGCAGGCTGCATTGCCCATTGCGCAGGCAAGATAAGTCTTTCCGTTTCCGGACGCCCCCTTGAAAATGATGTGGTGGCCCTTGGAGATAAAGTCGCAGGTGGCGAACCGCAGAAGCTGTACCTTGTCCAAATGACGGTCTTCATAGTATTCAATATCTTCCACCACCGCGCTGGATTCTGCAAACCGGGCTTCCCGGATACAACGGATCAGTTTGTTATTCTGGCGGCTGTTCCATTCCGCATCCACCAGAAGAGCAATCCGCTCTTCAAACCCCATGTGGGCATAAGTGGAAGCATCCTGCATCTGACGCTCCAACTCTGCTGCCATGGCACCGAAACGCATGGCTTTCAGGGAATCAATCGTAGCGCTATTCTTCATCTGGAGCCACCTCCCTTCCGGAAGTAGTCAGCTCCACGGGTAATGCCGTGCTGAACGAGTTCTTTGCGTATCTCAGTCTCCTGTTGCCGGTCCTGACCGTTCTTGAGAATGGTACTCAAGGTGCGGATAGAGGGTGTATTGGAGAAGGACAGCAACCGTTTACAGGCATTTTCCAAACGAACCGGTCCATATCGGTCAGACAGCTTCGTTAGGCTGGCGCAGTACTTATAGCCTTGTTCGGGTGCCTTTCCGCCAGAGAGAAAATACTTGACCACAGTAGATGCGTTGGGGCCTACAGTACCGGCCCAATCCGTGAATTCCTTTTCGTTATAGCTCAGATACATCCGGTGCTCCATGGGCATATGTTCCGGCTTCACCACAGGATCTCGGCGATACACTTTGCTGCGGACGTGAATTGCCACACGGCTGCCCCGGAAGAATACCTCCACCGTGTTGGGAGTCAGCCGCAGATTGACCTTTTCACCAATGAGATCATAGGGAACGGAGTACTTGTTCATCCCATCGCTGACCAGATAATCGTTGCCCACTTTCAAGTCGGGAGACCAGATGGCCGACTCATAGGGCTCACTAGGCAAGGGCTGCATGAATTCCTTTTCTTCTTCCAAATAGGCTTCCCGTCGGCTGCCCGGACGCTTCTTGAAGTCCCGTTCATTCAATTCCTCCAGCTTCTCAGCAACTGCGGCCTGCGCTTCTTCCGCAGAAAAAAACTTCCGACTCCGGAGCGCGGCGAGGATCCATGTGGAGGCGAAGCTGACTCCTCCTTCAGCATGAGATTTGTCTTTGGGGTGCTTCACTCTGGTGGGTACGATGGCAGTGCCATAATAATCTGCCATCTCCTGGTAGGTTCGATTCAGAACAGCTTCATACCGGGTATTCTTACTGATACCGGTCTTTAGATTATCCGGAACCAGCAGCCGGGTCACACCGCCGAAATAATTGTAGGCATGGATATGGCAGGAGATCCAGTTCTCCAGCTTCATATCGTCGCAGGCTTCTGCTTAGGTAAAGCAGCTGCAGGGCAGGACGGCGACGAACAGATATGCCTTGCTGACCTCTCCGGTGACTGGATTATGGATGTCCAGAGTTGCACCGGCCCAGTCAACCTCCATGGTGTCGCCGGGCTTGTGCTGGATGCGCATGGTTGCCTTGGTCATTCTGGCCCACTGACGGTACTTCTCGCAGTATTGGGTATACATATAAGGTACAGTGCCGGCAGTGTTACACTTGGCGCAGTACTCCTCCCAGAGCAAGGTCATGTTCACACCCTTTTTGGCCAGTTCTGCGTGAATATAAGGATAGTCCGGCAAAACATAGAGTGACGTTTTCTGATACTCCCCCGGGAACAGCAGTTCCATGAGCATCTCATTCGTAGCATCCTCAGACAACGGCCAGCTGATCCCGGCCTTCTGCGCCGCATCCAGAACCTTCCGGATGGTGTGGTGTGAGCTGCGCAATTCCAGTTCCATGGTGCGCATGCTCTTGTGTGGGTCAGAAGCGACCCTCAGGATATTTCTGTAGTCGAGCAAATGAATTCCTCCTCAATAAATGTCACACGGTGTCGTGTGCAGATATCATTATAGAGGAATTATTCAGGGTGTGGCTCTCCTCCGTGACAGTGTGGCTATTTTCCCGCGAGGGTGTGGCTAAATGTCCGTGCAGATGTGGCTCACCGGGCGGAATTTGCATCAATTTCTAAAAAAATCACAAAATATGGTTGTCCTTTACTTGACACACTCGTGAGCGGCAGTCCAATCATTCAGGATGGCAAGCTGGTGGGTGCAGTGACCCATGTGCTCGTGAACTCGCCGGATACCGGCTACGGTATTTTCATTGAAAATATGCTGGGCGCGGCATCGTAGGGGACGGGTTCCCCGTCCCGCGGGAGGCGGAACGCCTCCCCTACATAAATTCGGATTGTGGTTATCGGCTTTAAACAGCACGCACAGCGAAAAGACAACAAAAGCAGTTGTCATCCTGAGCGAGCGAAGCGAGTCGAAGGATCTTGGCACCGATTTGAGTGCAAATGTTATCATAATGCGTAGATTCCTCGACTCCGTTTCACTCCGCTCGGAATGACATGTCTTTACTTTGTTCGTTTTGACAGTTTCGCTGACTAAAACCGATAGTCACAATTCGGATAACCGGCGAAAAGAAAGCGTGGGCAGTCTGTCAGATGCCCACGCTTTCACTGTACAAAACCAAAAGCACTTGCTATAATAAAGAAAAATCCCGATTGCAAAACCTTATGTAACGATATCACAGAGAACCCTTCGCTCCTGATGTATCCTGTTATCAGAAAGAGAATCAGGAAGGAGACGCTGCTATGAGAAGCATTATCCATGTCATTGGCCGTGCCTCGGTCCCCCTCCGCATCGAAGAAGAGCTGGGCGGCATGGCCCAATATCCGGGCAAAAAGGCTTTCTTTAATCTGAAGATTCACACAACGGTATAGAGAGGAGAATACATCATGTGGTTTATTCTGGCATTGGGTTCCTCCATTTTCGCGGCGTTGACCTCCATCCTGGCGAAAATCGGCATTGACGGCGTCAATTCCAATCTGGCCACCGCGATCCGCACCGCGGTCGTGCTGGTCATGTCCTGGGGCATGGTTTTCCTGACCAACGCGCAAAACGGCATTGGGGAGATCAGCAAGCGAAGCTGGATCTTTTTGATCCTGTCCGGTCTCGCCACCGGCGCCTCCTGGCTGTGCTATTATAAGGCCCTCCAAATCGGGGAAGCATCCAAAGTGGTCCCCATCGACAAGCTCAGTGTCGTCATCACGATGGTCCTGGCCGCTCTGATCCTCCATGAGCAGTTCACCCCCAAGTCCATCCTTGGCTGCGTCCTGATCGCCGCCGGAACACTGCTGATGGTTCTGTAACAAGTAAAAGCGTGGGCAAATGCCCACGCTTTTTGCTGTACAAACGTGAAATGTTTGCTATAATAAAGAAAACGACCGAAAGGGGACGCGTTATGGATAACAAGCACATCATTTTCATCGAAGAGGAAGACCAGCCCTACAGCGATATCGTGGTCACGGAGGACAAGTATCTGTTCCTGTCCGGGCTGGTGTCCGAGGACCTGTCCACCAGAGATGAGGCCTACGGCACCATCGAGTTCGAAACCAACCGGATCCTGGACAATCTGAAAGTGATCCTGGAGAAATACGGCTCCGACATGGACCATGTGGTCCGGGCGGACGTGCTCCTGGCCAAATGGGAGGACAAGGACGCTATGAACCGGGAGTATGTCAAGCATTTCAGACGTGAGAAGCTCCCCGCCCGGATGTGCTTCGGCGACGTCCGCATCGCGGGCGAATGCAAGGTCGAAATGGCCTTCGTGGCGACAAAGAAATAAGGCGGTGCTGTAAATTGTAGTTTATCGCACTACTCCGCGCTAAGAGCCGCCTACGGCGGTTGCGCTCTGTACGCGCCTGCGGGCGCAGTGGCGCGGGAGCGCCCATGGCTTCCCCCGGGGGAAGCTGTCGCCGCCGCAAGGCGGTGACTGAAGAGGAATGCGGGCGGAAAACTTACGTTTTTGCATCTGTATCAGGCCTTTTCCAGACTTCAGTGCACGCCATTCCTCATCCGACCCGGCTTGCGCCGGGCCACCTTCCCCCCGGGGGAAGGTACGCGGCTGCGCCGCTAAGAGTACGATAAACTACAATTTGAACCTGACGCGCGCAGAAGGAGCCGGGTGACTTTGGTCATCCGGCTCCTCTTTCATTTTTCAAGTCGCGCCTTCCAGCAGCTTGGCCCACAGGGCTTCCCAGCCGGGCAGGAGCTCCGCTTCATCCTCCGCCGTAAAGACCCGGCGGGCGATGTACAATTCGGACAGAAGCTCCTGGTTGTCACCGGTGACCGTCCCGTCCAGGGTGTCCTCCGTGTATTCCCCCAGCTCCAGGCCCGTCAGCACCGGGCAGTCGGTCCAGGCATACCACAGCTCCTCCGAAGGCGCTTCCCCCGCGGCGGGCACCGTCCCATCGGGATAGGCCAGCAGCTCCAGCTGCTCCTGGACCCGGGCGGGATCCTCCATCAGGAAGAAAAAGCTCTCGTTGTTCGAAAGGTCCACGGTCAGCTGGACCTGGGCCGCCATACCGGTCTGGTAGCCGGCCGCTTCATCCGCGAAGAGCGGATACTCCGCGACCTTTACCAGCACCTGTCCGTCGCCGTTCAGATCCTCTCCCAGCTCCGCCAAGGCGGAAGCCAGGGCCGCGCCGGTGTCCTCCGGCAGATAGGCCGAGCCCACATAGGCCACCTGATAGTCCGGCTCCGGGTCCCGGTTGAAGAAGACATCCCGGACGATCAGCCCCAGCAGCACCAGCGCCGCCGCGGCCGCCGCCACATACCATTTGTGATAATCCCACCAGTTTCTGCGTTTTTCCTCAGGCGTCAGCTCCCGTTTTTCCTCCCGCGGCGCCTGCTCCCTTGCCAGCTTCTTTAAGTATTCGCTTGCCATAGT
Organism: Oscillospiraceae bacterium; assembly: GCA_017473225.1. Taxonomy (GTDB): domain Bacteria; phylum Bacillota; class Clostridia; order Oscillospirales; family Oscillospiraceae; genus Faecousia. The sequence goes on from JAFUMG010000057.1 coordinate 15,367, forward strand.
CCTTCCCCTTTTCCCCCGGGAGGGGGTTAATTTTTTCTATTATAGCAGATGCTTCCACGGATATCGTAAAGCTTTTGTGAATATATCATTTTCCGCGTGATTCTTGCCATTGAAGCGGGATTGTGCTATATTAATGGCAAAGAACGTTTCGGAAGGAGACCATTCCATGAAAACGTGCGATAACTGCCAGAACATTCTGCACGATTCCGCCAATTTCTGCAACATGTGCGGCCATTCCGATTTCACACCCGTCCCGGAGGAGCCTGAGATCCCGGTGGAGGAGCTCCTCGGGGAGCCTGCCCCGGCGCCGGAGGAAGCCCCCGCGCCCAAGCAGCCCGCCACCGACGCCTACTATGCCGACGGCGGCATTCCGGTCCCTCCTGTCCCTCAGCGCAGGACGATCTCCAAAGGAGCCATCCTCGGCATCTGCGGCGCCGCCACGGCGCTGATCGCCATTGTGGTCCTCATCCTGGTCCTGACGAACCCCGTCCGGCGCTTCATGAGCCACGTCCGCGCCGGGGATCCCGCCGCCGCTTCCGAGATCTACAGCTCCGCCATCCTGGGCAGCGAAAGCCGGGTGGAGAAGGCCAACGCCCAGCTGTCCGCCTATGTCAACGACCAGCTAGCCCTGTACATGGATCAGGAGATCACCTACGAGGACCTGACCGCCAAGCTCCGGGCCATTGACGCCGCCGGTCTGGCCAACGACAGCGTCTACGGTGCCCTCCAGCAGGCCGCCTATATCTGCGACTGCCGGGAGACCTACGACGCCGCCGCTGCGGCCTACGACGGGGGAGATTACGGCATGGCCGCCGCCCTCTTTGCCCAGGTGGCCGATGCGGATTTCGAGCATGGAGCGGAAGCCGCCGCCAGACTGGAGGACGCCACGAGCCTTTACCGCGCCCAGGTGCTGGAGGAGGTCAGCGGATATATCGCCGGGAACGCCTACACCTCCGCCCAGGCTCTGCTGAGCGAGGCCTTCGGCATTCTCCCGGGGGATGCCGCCCTGGAGGAGGCCTATGACGCCTGCCTGCAGGCGGAGCAGGACTACACCATCCAGTGTCTCATCGAGGAAGCCCGGGTCTACATGGACGCCGGTGATTACCCCGGCGCCATCGCCTTCCTGGATGAGCAGATCGCCGCCCATCCCGAGGAAGCTTCGCTGCAGGAGGAAAAGGCCGCCTGCATGACCCGGTTTGAGGAATATGTCATCAACGGATCCTACCAGGCCGCCGGGGGAGATTTTGCCGGGGCCGCCGCCCTGACCGCCTCGGGTCTGGAATACTTCACCAGTGAGAAGGTCTCGGAGCTGGACCGGATCTACGTCAGCCACCTCCCCGTGGCTCTGGGCGATATGGCGATCTCCCAAAACGAGACCAAGGGCGGCGCTCTGGACAGTGAGACCAACAAGACCGACCAGTATCTGGAAGACAAAGTCGGCGGTGTCTACACCCACAGCTTCAGCGTGGGCTGCGGCTCCGTTACATATAATGTGAATCAAAGCTATCAGACCCTCAGCGGCACCGTGGCCTTCCCCAAGAGCCTGGAGACCGACGCCACCCGGAAATCCGCCACCCTGACGATCTACGGCGACGGCAAGGAGCTCGCCGTCTTCCGGAAGGTCACCGCCGCCACCGCGCCGGAGGCCTTCTCCCTGGACATTTCCGCCTGCGCTCAGATCACCCTGAGCTGGGAGGTTGAGGGCTCCGGCGTCTGGAAGGACTGGGGCGATTTCGCCACCATCTTCGACGGCACCCTGACCCCCATCCCCCTGGCCCTGCCGGAAAGCGTGGGCTGATATCCCATATCCAAACTCCCGGGACGATGGTCCCGGGAGTTTTTGCGGCCATGAGGAAGATGAGCTATGTGCTGGTTTAAATTGTAGTTTAGCGCCCAACTTGCCTCTCCCTTTGGGAGAGGTGCCCCGAAGGGGCGGAGAGGGCCCTCTCAGTCACGCCTTCGGCGTGCCAGCTCTCCCAGAGGGAGAGCCAAGTGGGTTTGTAAACAGCGCGCTAAACTACGATTCTCCCTGCCATGATCCGCAAGTTTGGGGTTGACATCCCGGATATCTTGAGTATAATAAATACACGGGAATACTTTAGTGCGCTAAAGTAATAAAGCATCATCCTTTGGCATTGGATAGCAAGACAGGAGCTTTTTATGGATCAGACCATTCTGAAAACCGAGGAGCAGGCCATCTTCGCCCTGCGGTCCCTGTACCGCAGGTACGGCTACCTCCCCTATAAAATGAGCAAATTCGAGGAATACGAATATTATATCCGCAACAAGGACTTCCTGGTCAGCGACCGGATCATCACCTTCAACGACACCAACGGCCGCCTGCTGGCCCTGAAGCCGGACGTGACCCTGTCCATCATCAAAAACTGCCTGGACCTGCCCGGCTGCAAGCAGAAGGTCTGCTATAACGAGAATATCTACCGGGTCTCGGAAAGCACCCACCAGTATAAGGAGATCATGCAGGCGGGTCTGGAATGCATCGGCGATATCGACCTGTACGACATCTGCGAAGCGGTCTCCCTGGCGGCCCAGAGTCTGGCCCTGATCTCGGAGGACTTCGTCCTGCAGATCTCCCACCTGGGCATTCTGTCCGCGGTGCTGGACCGGGTCTGCCCCGACCCCAAATTCCATCAGGCCGCCACCGCCTGCATCGCCGGAAAGAACGCCCACGATTTAAGCAGGCTCTGCCAGGAATACGGCGTGACGCCGGAAAACGAGGGGCTGCTCACGGGCTTCGTCTCCGTCTACGGAGAACGCCGGCAGGTGCTGGCCCGGCTGGAAGCCCTCTGCGGTACCCTGGCGGCGGAGCCGCTGAAGGAGCTGAAGCGGCTGTCCCGGCTGCTGGAAAGCTCCCCCCACAGCGAAAAGATCATCTTCGACTTCTCCGTGGTCAACAACATGGGCTACTACAACGGCATCGTCTTCAAGGGCTACCTCAGCGGCATCTGCGACGGCATCCTGGACGGCGGCCAGTACGACAAGCTGATGCAGAAGATGGAGCGCAAATCCGGTGCCATCGGCTTCGCCCTGTATCTGGACCTGCTGGAACAGCTGCCCGCGCCGAAGCACGATTACGATGTGGATGTGCTGCTTCTTTACGGCGCCGAAACGGACCCCGCCGCCGTGGCGGAAGCCGCGGCGCGGCTGATCGCGGAGGGCAAGACCGTCAGCGCCCAGAAGGCCATTCCGCCGAAGCTCCGCCACCGGGAGCTGCTGGATCTGAGAAAGGAGGGGGCCCCATGCTGAACATCGCGCTGCCCAAGGGCCGCCTGGGCGAGAAGGTCTACGCCATGTTCGCCGCCGCGGGCTATGAATGCCCCTCCATCCTGGAACCAAACCGGAAGCTGATCTTCGAAAACGAAGAAAAGCAGGTCCGCTACTTCTGGGTGAAGCCCTCGGACGTGGCCATCTATGTGGAGCGGGGCGCCGCGGATCTCGGCGTCGCCGGCAAGGACATTCTGCTGGAATACGAGCCGGATATCTACGAGCTGCTGGATCTGGGGCTGGGCAAATGCCGCATGTGCGTCGCCGCCCCCAAGGGCTTCCACGATGACGGCGAGCGGACGCTGCGGGTGGCTACCAAGTTCACGAACATCGCCGCCAATTACTACGCCGGCATCGGCCGGGAGATCGACATCATCCATCTCAACGGCTCCATCGAGATCGCGCCCATTCTGGGGCTGTCCAACGTCATCGTGGACATCGTGGAGACCGGCACCACATTGAAGGAAAACGATCTGGAAGTGGTGGAGACCATTGTCCCCATCTCCGCCCGGCTCATTGCCAACAAGGCCGGCTTCCAGTTCAAGCGGGCCCAGATCGAAGCCATTCAACGCTCCCTGAAAGAACAGGTGAAAAAATCATGATCAAGATTATGAACTACGGCGAGGTCCCGAGCCACGAGATCTTCGCCCGGGAAAATATTGCCGCCAACGTGGAAGGGGTGGTCTCGGAGATCATCGCGAGCGTCCGCCAAAACGGCGACGCCGCCCTCTATGACTACGCGGCAAAATTCGACAGAGCGGAGCTGACCGCCCTGGAAGTCAGCCAGGCGGAGATCGACGAGGCCTTCGCCGCCGTGGAGCCGGAATTCCTGGACATCCTCCGGGAGGCCGCCGCCAACATCCGCTGCTTCCATGAAAAGCAGGTGCGCAATTCCTTTGTCATCAACAAAAACGGCATCGTCATGGGCCAGAAGGTCACCCCCATCGAAAAGGTGGGCCTTTACGTCCCCGGCGGCACCGCCGCCTACCCCTCCACGGTGCTGATGGACTCCATCCCCGCCAAGATCGCCGGCTGCGGCGAGATCGTCATCACCACCCCTCCGGGCCGGGACGGCAAGGTCAACCCCGTGATCCTGGCCGCGGCGAAGATCGCCGGTGTGGACCGGATCTTCAAGGTGGGCGGCGCCCAGGCGGTGGCGGCCCTGGCCTACGGCACCGAGAGCGTGCCGAAGGTGGATAAGATCGTGGGCCCCGGCAACGCCTATGTGGCCGAAGCCAAGAAGCAGGTCTTCGGCCGGGTGGCCATCGACATGATCGCCGGGCCCAGCGAGATCCTGGTGGTGGCAGACCGGACCGCCAACCCCAGGTTCGTGGCCGCGGACCTGCTGAGCCAGGCGGAGCATGACCGCATGGCCAGCGCGGTGCTGGTCACCGACAACCGTGCCTTCGCCGAAGCGGTCAGCGCCGAGCTGGAAGTCCAGATCCCCCAGCTCCCCCGGGCTGAGATCGCCCGGACCTCCATTGACCGCAACGGCAAGATCATCGTGGCGGAGGATCTGAAGCTGGCCATCGACATCGCCAACGAGATCGCCCCGGAGCATCTGGAGCTGTGCGTGGACAACCCCTTTGATTATCTGGACAACGTGAAGCACGCGGGCTCCATCTTCATGGGCAAGCATTGCCCCGAGGCCCTGGGCGACTATTTCGCCGGCCCCAACCACACGCTGCCCACCTCCGGCACCGCCCGGTTCTCCTCGCCCCTGAGTGTGGACGATTTCGTCAAGAAGTCCCAGTTCACCTACTACACTGCCGGCGCCCTGGAACAGGTGGCGGATAAGATCGCGTACTTCGCCGAAAAAGAGGGCCTCCACGCCCACGCCAAAAGCGCCACGATCCGGTTTGAATCGAATGCAGAATGCTGAATGCAAAATGCAAAATTGAGGAGTTTTCTGCGAAAACAATTTTAATTATGCGCTTTGCGCACACCATAATTCTGCATTCTGCATTTTGAATTTTGCATTTGAAAATGCGAGGAACACATTATGAGTAAATTCTTTACTTCCAAATACGCTTCCCTGACGCCCTACACTCCCGGCGAGCAGCCGAGGGATATGCAATATGTGAAGCTGAATACCAATGAATCCCCCTTCCCGCCCTCCCCGGCGGTGCTGAAGGCGGCGGCAGAGCAGGCCGGGAAGCTGCAGCTGTACTCCGACCCGGAGCTCAGCACCCTCCGGGCCCAGCTGGCGGAGGTCTACGGCGTCAGACCTGACCAGGTCATCGCCACCAACGGCTCCGACGAGGTGCTGAATTTCGCCTTCATGGCCTTCGCCGATGAGATCGCCTTCCCAGACATCACCTATGGCTTCTATCCCGTCTTCGCGGAGCTGAACCACATCCCCTATCAGGAGATCCCCCTGAAGGCCGATTTTTCCATCGACCCGGATGATTATGTAAACCTGAATAAAACCATCGTCATTGCCAATCCCAACGCCCCCACCGGCCTTTGCCTGTCCCTGGCCGACATTGAGCGGATCATCCAGTCGAATCCCAACAACGTGGTGATCGTCGACGAGGCCTATGTGGACTTTGGCGGGGAAAGCGCGGTGGGGCTGGTAGACAAGTACGACAATCTGCTGGTGACCCAGACCTTCTCCAAATCCCGCTCCATGGCCGGCGCCCGGCTGGGCTTCGGCATTGGAAATGAGAAGCTCATCGCGGACCTGAACACCATCCGCTATTCCACCAATCCCTACAACGTAAACCGCATGACGGAATTCGCCGGGGCGGCGGCGCTGACGGAGAACGGCTACTATATGGCCAACTGCCGGACCATCATGGAAAACCGGGCCTGGACCACCGAAGCGCTGGAAAAGCTGGGCTTCCAGGTCCTCCCCTCCATGGCCAATTTCGTCTTCGCCAAGTCCGATAAAATTGGCGGCGAAGCACTCTATCTGGCGCTGAAACAGCGGGGCGTGCTGGTGCGCCATTTCACCAAAGCGCGCATTAAAGACTATAACCGCATCACCATCGGCACCCTGGAGCAGATGAAGACCCTGATTACCGCCATCCAAGACATTCTGCAAACCTTGTCATCCTGAGCGAGCGAAGCGAGTCGAAGGCTAGCGCCCGCAGGCGCTGTGCAAGCGAGCAACCGGGCGCAGCCCGGCTCTTAGCGAGTCGTAATCTTCGCAGTGATTTCACCGGAAACCTCAACGAAATGCGAAGATTCCTCGACTACGCTCGGAATGACATATTTCTTACGCTGTCCCTTTTGACACAAAACTCACAGGAAATATAAAAGGAGTACCCCCAATGAGAACAGCCCAAATCAACCGCGCCACCGCGGAAACAGACATTTCCCTGTCGCTGGATCTGGACGGCACCGGCATTTCCAGCATCGCCACCGGCTGCGGCTTTCTGGACCATATGCTGACCCTCTTCGCCCGCCACGGCCGGTTCGATCTGATCGTCTCCTGCAAGGGCGACACCCAGGTGGACTACCACCACACCGTGGAGGACATCGGCATCTGTCTCGGCAAGGCCTTCCGGGAAGCCCTGGGGGACAAGAAGGGCATCCTCCGCTACGGCGATATCGCCCTTCCCATGGACGAGGCGCTGATCCTCTCCGCCGTGGATATCTCCGGCCGGGGCGGCTGCTATTACGCCCTGGAGATCCCCACCCAGAAGGTGGGCGATTACGACACGGAGCTGGATCAGGAATTCTGGATCGCCTTCGCCCAGAACGCGGGGATGACCCTGCACCTGCGGCAACTGGCGGGCCGAAATTCCCACCACATCCTGGAGGGGGCCTTCAAGTCCGTGGCCCGGAGCCTGAAGACGGCTGTGGCCATCGACCCGGCCTTCGCCAATGAAGTACCTTCCACAAAGGGGTTGCTGTAATGATCGCGATTATTGACTATGGCGTGGGGAATCTCTTCTCCCTGCGCTCCTCTTTCAAAAAAATCGGCGCGGAGGTGACCGTCACCTCAGACCCGGCCGTCATTGAAGCGGCGGACAAGCTGATCCTCCCCGGCGTGGGCGCCTTCGCCGACGCGGCGCGAAAGCTCCGGGACTCCGGGCTGGATGCCGTCATCAAGGCCCAGGCCGCCAGAGGCAAGCCCATCATGGGCATCTGCCTTGGGATGCAGCTGCTGTTCGAGCGCAGCTTCGAATACGGCGAGCACCAGGGGCTGGGGCTTCTGAAGGGCAGCGTCGTCCCCATGGAGGGCGTGATCCCCGCAAATCTCAAGATCCCCCACATTGGCTGGAACGCCCTGCATTTCCGGCGGGACAGCAGGCTTTTCCGAAATATCCGGGAAAACGACTGCGTCTATTTCGTCCACTCCTACTATGCCGCGGACTGTGAGGACTCCGTCATCGCCACCGCGGAATACGGCGCGGAGCTGACCGCCGCCGTGGAAAGCGGAAACATCATGGGCTGCCAGTTCCACCCCGAAAAAAGCGGCGAAGTGGGCCTGAACATTTTGCGAGCCTTCTGCGAAGACGAATGATCGAGCTGTATTCCAAGTTGTAGTTTATCTGTCAGTTGTCTGCCGCACCCAAAGGCCCCTTTGTGTAAAGGGGGCTGGCTCGGCGATAGCCGAGACTGGGGGATTGTGCAGCAGAAGTCTGGAATAACCACCGACATTTCGGCGAATTCGTACTGCAGTTCAGCAATCCCTCAGTCAAAAATCGGAGATTTTTGACAGCTCCCTTTATACAAGGGAGCCTTGGGGCGCTCCCGCGCCAGTGCGTGAAACTACAATTCGACAATGTAATTCTAGGAGAACCTGAAATGATCCTGTTACCTGCCATTGATTTATTTGACCGCAAAGCCGTCCGGCTTTACAAGGGCGACTATCAGAATATGACCGTCTATTCCCACGATCCCATCGAGATCGCCCGGGATTTTGAACGCTGCGGCGCCACCCACATCCATATGGTGGACCTGGAAGGGGCCAAGGATGGCACCACCCCCAATCTTGCCATTGTGGAACAGGTGGCGAAGGAGACCTCCCTCTTTGTGGAGGTCGGCGGCGGCATCCGCTCCATGGAAACGGTGGACCGTTACCTGTCCGCAGGAGTATCCCGCGTCATTCTCGGCACCGCGGCTGTAAAAAACCCCGCGTTTCTGAAAGAAGCCGTCGCGAAATACGGCGAAAAGATCGCTGTGGGTGCCGATGTGAAGGACGGAAAAATCGCCATCAAAGGATGGCTGGAAACCGCCGACATGACCCTGGACGAATTCCTGGCCGGCATGGAAGCCATAGGCGTTAAAAACGTCATCTGCACCGATATTTCCAGGGACGGGGCCATGCGGGGCACCAATCTGGCCCTGTACCGGGAGCTGTCCCGGAAATACGCCATGGACATCACCGCCTCCGGCGGCGTATCCACCCTGGAGGATGTCCGGCAGCTGCGGCAGATGGACCTCTACGGCGCCATCATCGGCAAGGCCTACTACACCGGGGCCATCGACCTCCGGGAAGCATTGGAGGCGGCAAAATGATCACAAAAAGAATCATCCCCTGTCTGGACATCAAAAACGGCCGGGTGGTCAAGGGCACCAATTTCCAGGGGCTCTCCGACGTCTCGGACCCGGTGGCCCTGGCGGCCCGCTATTCCGAAAGCGGCGCCGATGAGCTGGTGTTCTATGACATCACCGCCTCCTTCGAGGGCCGCCGGCTGTTCACGGACATTCTGACGAAGGTGGCCTCCGAGATCTTCATTCCCCTGACCGTCGGCGGCGGTATCAACACGGTGGAGGACTTCGACCGGGTCCTGAAATGCGGCGCGGACAAGGTCAGCGTCAATTCCGGCGCCATCAAAAATCCCCTTCTGATCCGGGACGCCGCCCGGAAATACGGCAACCAGTGCGTGGTCCTCTCCGCGGACATCAAGCGGGTGGACGGTGCCTTCCGGGTCTTCGCCAAGGGCGGCCGGGAGGACACCGGCATGGAGGCCATCGAATGGATCCGGCAAGGCGTCGCCCTGGGCGCCGGCGAGGTGGTGGTCAATTCCATCGACACCGACGGCGTGAAGCAGGGCTTCGACATCGAGCTTCTGGAAGCGGTCTGCGACGCGGTGAATGTTCCCGTCATCGCCTCCGGCGGCGCGGGCACCGTGGGCCATTTCGTGGATCTTTTCAAGACCATCCCGGATATCGACGCGGCCCTGGCAGCCTCCGTCTTCCACTTCGGCACCATCCGGATCCCCGACCTGAAGCGGGAGCTCCGCGGCAACGACATCATAGTGAGGTAAGATATGCTGAACATCGACGAACTGAAATTTGACGAAAAGGGACTGATCCCGGCGGTGGTGGTGGATTCCATCACCAAGAAGGTCCTGACCGTGGCCTACATGAATAAGGAAAGCCTGCGCGTCTCCATGGAGAAGGGCCTGACCTGCTTCTGGAGCCGCTCCCGGCAGGAGCTGTGGCTCAAGGGCGAGACCAGTGGCAACTACCAACACATCGTCTCCATTACCGCCGACTGCGACAACGACGCGCTGGTGGTGGTCGTGGAAAAGGACGGCCCCGCCTGCCATCTGGGCACCGACTCCTGCTTCACGAAGCCCCTGTATCAGAGTGGTGATCTCCACGAATTCAGCCTTCAGGGACTCTACGACCTGCTGGTGGGCCGGAACGAGCAGCGTCCCGCGGGCTCCTATACTACCTACCTCTTCGAGAAGGGCATCGACAAGATCCTGAAAAAGGTGGGCGAGGAATGCACCGAGGTCATCATCGCCGGCAAGGCCGACGACAAGGCCGAGACCATCTACGAGCTGGCGGACCTGGCCTATCACGCCATGGTGCTGATGGTCCAGATGGGCATTTCCGTCGAAGACGTCCACCGGGAACTGGCCTCCCGCCACATCATCGACCACAAGGTCAAGCAGGAAAAAATGACGAAATAAGCAAGCAGGCGCTGCCATTGGCAGCGCCTGCTTGCTGTTTGATACTGATATTCAATTAAAAACTTTAAGCCGAAGGATTGAAGTTTTTAATATGAAGATCAATATGAGACGGGATTCTGTGATTTTCCATTTCGAAAATCACAGAATCGACAACGTCGTCAGACGGTGTCTTTCAAATTGAACTTAAAGAGTTCAATTTGAAAATAGTATGAAATTATCGTTTCGCGCTTTATTGCGCGACGCGCCAATTAAAACGCGCGTCATTGCGAGCCAGTGCTCCGATTTAAACAGAACGGAAAAACTCAATTCACTTCCTCTTCCCGCAGCGCAGGTATCCGATGGCGGCGGCCATGCCGAGGCCGTAGATCACCGCCGTGCAGGCGAAGGGGAGCTTCACATTGACGGAATAGATGAACCCCGCCGTCAGGGAACCGGCGATGGAGCCCAGGGATTTGGTGGCGTTGTAGAAGCCCATGACCAGATTTTTCTGGGCCGGGTCTGCCTGGGATGCCACGATGTTCTGCAGCACCGGCAGGCTGACGGAGTAGGCCGCGTAGACCAGGATGCTGAAGCCGATGAACAGCCCGATGCACGGCGCCAGCAGGGCCCCCGCCGCCGCCAGGGCGCAGACGCCGGTGAGGAGCACCATGGACCGGCGGGTGTTGGTCTTATGGATGATCCAGACGCACAGGGTCATATTGGACACGAAGCTCACCAGTCCCACCGCCGCCTTGATGATGCCGTTGTAGGAGGAGGTCAGGCTCAGCTGATCCTTCAGATAATAGTTGAAAGCCTGGTCAAAGCCGGTATTGCCGAAGTTGATCAGGATATTCACAGCGAACAGAGCCGCGAAGGCCACGGTCATAAACTTCCGGCAGTCCAGGAAGGCCCGAAGGGGATTGGCGTCCTTCGCCAGCTGTCTGACGGATACCTCCTCCTTCCGGCTGCCGTCCGGCAGGCTCACGGCGTAGAACAGGACACCGGTGGCGATGAGGGTCACCGCCTGCACGAGGAAGGTGCCCTTGATGGAGAGCTCGCCCAGCACACCGCCGATGAGATAGCCGAAGGCGCCGCCCACGGAGGTGATGGTGGCGGAATAGGTCAGATACCGGGGCTGGTCCTCATCCTTCGCCACGTTCACCACATAGGTCAGGAAGCTGACGTAAATACCGCCCACGAAGGCGCCGGCAAAGAGCCGGGCACAGATGATCATGGCCTCGGTGGTGGCAAAGGCGAACCAGATCTGGGCCACGCCGTAGCCGATGCAGCAGATCAGCAGGGACGTCCGGGAGGAGATATAGTTATTGATCTTCCCCCAGAAGGGCGACATCAGGAAATTGGCCAGCTGCATCATGGCCAGGGCCACGCCGAACATGTAGTCGTGGAGCCGCAAGTCCTGAATGATCGTCGGCGTCACGGGATGGGCAAAATTACTGGACAGGGCGAACATCACCATCGCCACAAAAAACAGGAAAAAACGGGTCTTATACTTCATTCAGATACCTCCCAGCTGGAAAAACGCCACCGCGCTGGCGGCCGCCACATTCAGGGAATCCACCCCATGGGACATGGGGATCTTCACCGTAAAATCGCAGTCCCCAATGGTCCGGTCCGCCAGCCCGTCCCCTTCCGTGCCCAGGACCACGGCCAGCTTCTCCACTTCCTGAAGCCGGGGATCCCGGATGGACAGGGTATCCTCCCGCAGGGCCATGGCGGCGGTCTTGAAGCCCAGGGCCTTCAGCTCCCTCACATCCTCCACATAGGTCCAGGGCACCTGAAACACCGTGCCCATGCTGACCCGGATGGCCCGGCGGTACAGGGGATTGGCACAGGCGGGCGTCAGCAGCACCGCGTCCATATTCAGCGCCGCCGCGGAACGGAAGATGGCGCCGACGTTGGTAGGATTCATCACATCCTCCAGCACCGCCACCCGCCGCGCCCCCGCGCAGACCTCCGCCGCGGAGGGCAGGGGCTTTCGTCTCATGGCGCAGAGCATTCCCCGGGTCAGCTGGAAGCCGGTGAGCTTCGTCAGGACCTCAAAATCGGCGGTATACACCGGCACGCCGGGGCACCGTGCCAGGATCTCCTTCCCTTCTCCCGTGATGTGCTTGCGCTCCATCAGGCAGGAAACGGGCTGAAATCCCGCGTTCAGGGCCCGCTCGATGACCTTGGGGCTCTCGGCAATGAACAGCCCCTCCTCCGGGTGCTCCCGGTTCAGGAGCTGCGCCTCCGTCAGCCGGGCATAAACATCCAGCTCCGGCGCGGAAAAATCGGTGATCTCTATGATATGTTCCATTTTCTACCTCTGTATTGTTGTAAATTGTAGTTTATGACTCTGTTTATACTCCATCGTAGGGACCGGCGTCCTCGACGGTCCGGCAGGAATACGCCACATTTTTGCACCTTTTTCGGCAAATTCGTAGTCTGCACGTTGCGGACCGTGGCGCATCGCGCAGCGAATCAGAATCGTCATGCTTGCCGGTGGCAAGCATACTCCTGCAAATTCGGGAGGCCGGTCCCTACGGTGTGTTGCGCATCGGAACGCTAAACTACAATTTAAATCACTCGTCAATTACTTCCCGGTACCGCTTCCTGGTTCCATACATGGCGGCCAGCAGGCAAATGGCCGTCACGGTCCCCGCCAGTGCCGCGAAGGCGCTGACCAGCGGCATCCAGCTCAGCAGATGGCTGATGACGCCCATCACCGTTTCGATCATCCACATGGTCTTCAGCTTCTCTCCCTGCAGGTCCCAGCGGTGATTTTCCTCCATCTGCCGGATGCCGGCGATCATCTGATACAGCAGATACATCCCCGCGCCGAAGCCTGCCAGCGCGGCGAACCAGAGCAGCACGGTGCTGCCGGAGTCCAGATCCAGCAGGTCCGCCCCGTACAGGATCCCATGCAGCAGCGTCAGGCCAAAGGCCCAGTGCCGCCCCCGGTTGAAATACTTGCTCTCCTCCGCCAGTTCCTCCATGCCTTTCATCAGCAGGCAGTAGCCCACGAAATCCGGCAGCAGGCCCAGCCGGACGGAGCCCAGGTTTAAATGAAAGTCCAGGGTCATAAAAAAGAGGCCCCAGAAAAGACGATTCATACATCATCCCTCCCGGGGCCATTTTAGCATATTCCATTCCGATTGGCAACCGTTACAGGATCCCCATTACCGATCGTCCCGTGGCCACGCCGGTGCGGGTCTGTCCGATGCCCTTCAGGGTGTCCTCCCGCCTGGCCGAGGTCCAAGTGCAGCCGCTCAGCAGCTCCTCGCCGCCGCTGCGGGCAACTGTGATGGTGAAGGGTTCCGACGGGTCCGCCGGCTCGCTGGTGCCCGGGGGCAGCAGCTCCTCCAGCGTGAACTGCCATTTCGCGCTGCCGATGGACGTTACCTCCTCGTCGGTCTTCCGGGTAATGGCAAAGCCCGTCACATGCTCCATGGCCTGGGCCCCAATGGTGATGGAATACCCCGGCCCGGCGGACCAGCTGCTCTCCCCGGGGGTCCCGAAGAAGGCCGCCGAGATCTCGATGTAGAACACGTCCGCCATTTCGTCGAATTTACAGATCTCCTTGACGCAGGTGGCGCCCATGTCCTGCAGCGTGTCCACCGCCCGCAGCGCCGTGGCTTCACAGACGCTGCCGCCGGTGCCCGCGGGGCTCATGACCACGATCTGCACCGCCGTAGTCCGCACGGAGCGGTCCACCTTTCCCAGCCGCACCGCCGCCACCGGCCCGGTCAGGGCCGGGATCCGGCTGCCGGGATAGGCTTCATCTGCCCGGATGTCCGCCCTGGTCAGGGCGTCAATGACCTTGCTTACGATTGTCTGCCCCAATTGTCCTCACCGCCTTTTTCCACGCACATTCCCCAGCAGTACACCGGCCCGTTTCCGTCCCGCACCAGCTCCGAACGCCGCAGCAGGTAGGCCTTCCCGTCCACCCGCACCGTGTCCCCTGCCTGCGCCGCGGGCTCCACGGGTCCGATGTAGACGAACTGCCCCCGGGGGATCTCACCCAGAGGGGAATAATTCCCCTCCAGGTACTGCCAGCTCTTGGAGCGCACCGGCTGGAAGAAGGCGAAAACCGCGTATTCTTCCACCCCCTGGCACAGCGTCACCGCCGCGCCGTAGGCCTTCAGGATCTTTCCAACCATCTGCCGCATCTCACACCCCCAGGAAGGTGAACCGGTCCTTCAGATAGGGGGCGATCATCAGCTCCGCCTGAGCGCGCAGGCAGTTGGAAGCCGCGTCATTGCGCTTCTTCCGGATGGTGAAGTCCCCTGCCGTGATCTGCTCCACATCCTCCTCATCGCCCACGCTTCCCAGAGCCGCCAGAGCCAGCAGGCTGGACGCCGCCACGAAATCCGCCTTGCAGTCCGCGGGCTCCAGTCCATCCCGGAGCCGGGTCTCCAGCGACGCGCACATCGCTGTACACAGAGCGTTCAGGACCGCCGCCTGACGCTCCGTCAGCTCCCCCGCCAGCAGCAGCGCCTGGGCATAAACCTGTTCCCTCAGCGTCATACGTTCAGCACGCAGGCGGCGCCGTCACAGATCTTGGCGAAGCCGGAGATGGAGGTGATGGCGGCCCGCTCCAGCTGCTGGTCGATGAGCTTGTCATACTCCACCAGCACATCTCCGGCCCGCACCAGCTCCAGGGCATAGCGGTTGTCCAGGCCCACGATCACGCCGTCGCTGACCGCGCCGGTCCGGTGCAGCTGGGCGCCCAGAGGAGAGGTCAGCTTGCCGGTGCCCTGGAAATTCAGCCCGGTCAGAGGATTCTGCAGCTCGGGCACCTTCAGCAGCTGGGTCATGGTGGCGGTGGAGCAGAGAATGGTGTTCATGGTATAAGGGTCGAACTGGCCCCAGAATTCCACCAGCTGGTCATAGGTCAGGGTGCCCCTGGTGCCGGACATAGGAGAAGTGCCGATGGTGTAGGCCGCCGCGGCATTGCTGTTGCCGTCGCCGCTGATCAGGACATTCACCGCGTCGGCAAGCTGCTGCTTCTGGATGTAGGCGCCGATCTGGCGCAGCATAACGGAAAACAGGTCCAGCTTCTGGAAGCGGATGGCCTCATAGGACGCCACCAGCATTCTGCCCCGCTTGGTCAGGCTCACCAGATGCTCCTTGGTCTTGACCTCGGTGGTGGGGATGGAAGCGCCCTCCTCCACATCCTTCAGGGCCTTGTCGTCATCCTCGGGAACGGAGTAAATGGACCGGTAGTCCATGGCGTCGATGACGGTGGTGGTCGCCACGATGGAGGGCAGGATGTCGTTTTCCTCCATGCCCTGACGTACGGTCCGGGCGATGTACTCCGGGAACAGCACGGCGGAGTCCATGGTGGCGAAGAACTTCTCCACAGGAGAAGACCCCGCCCCCTTGGCCCGGATGCCGAAGCGCTTCAGCTGCCGCTGGAAGGCGTCGGTACCCTCCAGCGCCGTACCCCGGTAGTTCTCACTGGGATCCAGCCCTTCCAGCACCTGGGTAAAGCTCTTCCCCTGCTGACGATACATGCCCTTTTCCAGTCTCAGATTGTCATAACCCATAATTCATTACCTCCTGAAATTATATATGGCCACCGGGAATTCCCGGATGTTCCTGAATCGTGTAAATTGAAGTTTGGCATTCCGTTCGGCGGCGCAGCCGCCCTCGGCTCCCTCTCTGAGGGAGCTGGCAAAAATCTTTGATTTTTGACTGAGGGAGTGTCGTGTAGATGTTAGGACACTCCCCCAGTCACGCTGTTAGCGTGACAGCCCCCTCATAGAGGGGGCCAAGGCATCTAACCAACAGAGCGATAAACTACACCCCTCAAATCAAAAATCCGCTTTCGACCGCTTCCGTCCTGTCAAAGGAATGCCCCAACTGGCTGACCATGGGCATACTCTCCGCCAGTCTGGTTTCCAGCGCTTCCTTCAGCTTCCGCAGCTCCTCCCCGCCGACGTTTTTCACCACGCCCCGCAGGGTGGGCTCGTCCAGCCCCAGCTCCAGGGTCAGGCACAGCCGCACCACATCATCCCGGAGCTGTCCCCGATACTGCCGTCCCAGCTCCGCCTCCTTGTACAGCGCCCGGTATTCCCCCTGGGCGCCGAATTCCTCGGCCAATTCCTTCAGGCTCCGCTTTCCGCCGCCCATGGCCTTCAGCACCCCGGCATTGGGCTGGGCCGGCACCGCCACGAAAGAGAATTCATAGGCGTCCATGGGCTCTCGCAGGATGGCGCAGCACAGCTGCCCGTCGTAGTATTCACCCTTCACATGGCCGCAGCTGCCGTACTCACTGCCGCAGACGGAGCAGACGGACTGGCCCATGGCGCAGCCCACGGAGACCTCCTTCTTGATCCCGGCCTCGATATCCGCGATCACCTCGTCAGCCCCGCCGCCCCGGCGGATGTAGGCCCAGGCCTTGATGAAGCTGACCCGGTCCTCCCGGATCACCTCCGCGGCGAAGATCCGAGCCACCTGATTCTCGCTGCTCCACTTGTGGTCTACGATGCCGGTCTTGCCGATGAAGAGCTTCGCCAGCTCTCCCAGGTCCTGGGTATCAAACCGCTCAAAATCCCGGTCCACCTGATCGTCGCACAGCCGCAGGGAGAACACATACACCTGCTCCGCCGTCAGACGCACCTTCGCCTGGGCATTGATGGCCTCCAGCTGCCCCGCCGTCGGGACCCCGCTGGCCAACACCCTGGTTTCCTTTTTAATTTCCATAGCTACCTCCTTAAATCTGAAATGGTGATTTATCACGCTGCTGCGCAAAATGCAGAATGCTGAATGCAAAATTATTTATACTATGCGCTTTGCGCACGCCATCATTCTGAATTTTGCATTGCGATGCCGCAGGCTGAGCGCTACCCCCTCGCCTCGGCTCTGGCCTTTTCCGCCTGGGCTCGGTACAGGTCCGCCTTGGCTTCCTCGGTGATGTCCTGAAGGCTGATATCATCCCAGAGGATCTCCACCCGGTTATCCAGCCCCTCCAGCGCCAGGAAGGTCCGGCAGATCTTCTCCACCGCCGGCTCCACCGTTCTGCGGATAGCCCACAGTTCGCTGGTCAGAATATCCGCCTGCTGGGTGCTCATCCGCTCCGTGGTGCTCCAGTTCAGGCCCAGCAGGAAGGGCGGCAGCCCAGTCTTCGCTACCAGCTGCTCCATGATCTGCCGCACAGGGACCTGGGAATCCAGGATCGGCGACTCCCCGCCAATGACCTTGATCTCCACATCTCCCACGGCCACAAAATCCCGCACCGTCCCGGTTTTGCCTTCCTCCATGGCCCTGGCCCATTCCTGCGCCACCTGTTTTCCCCGCTCCTGGGCCATCACCGGGTCCAGATTCTCGTCGCCCTTGCAGATGACGCTGTAGCGGACATTCCCCGCCCGCTCCCAGTTGGTGCCGATGGTCTGGTAGATCTTCATGAGGATCTCCGCCAGGAAGGGCATCCCCCGGAACATGCTGACGCCGTAGGGATGGGCCGGCTCCGGGTTCATGGTGGTGAACAGCAGCAGCTGCTGATAGGGCAGAGGCCGCAGCCGCCCGCTCTCATCGGGCCCCCAGATCACCGTTTCCAGAGGATTCTCCCCCTCCTCGATCTGCAGCGCCGTCACATCACCCCAGCACACCGCCCGGAGCTTTCCCCCGGCCACCACCATTTCCCCCACAGCCCGGCCGTAGGTCAGCAGGCTGTCCAGATACCCGGCCAGGAAATTGTTGATCCCCATCTGCCCCCGGCCGCAGGGGACGGTACGCAGAAATTCGTCGATCTTCCGCTGGGCCGCCTGCTCCCGGCATTCCACCCGGAATCCCCCGGACAGCCGCACCAGCTTTCCCACCGCTGCGTCCAGCACCGGGATCCCCTCCCGCAGCTCCCGGTAGACCCGGTCCTCACTGGTCCCCAGGGGCACATAGCCCCGCAGCGCCCCGAAGGGATGGGTCCTGCCGTCCCGCAGCTGACAAACCGCCGCCACCGGCGCAGGCGTCTTCTTCCGTTTCATTCCAAATCGCTCCTTTCATATTTTTCAAATTAACAATTGAAAATTGAAAGTTGAAAATTATGGTGTCATCTCCGCGCTAAGAGCCGCCCGCTGGGCGGTTGCGCTCCGAAACGCGCCTGCGGGCGCAGGGCTTCGCCGACTGATTCAAAATCATTTCCGAAGGAAATACATCAATTTTCAATTTTACATTTTCAATTTTCAATTCGAGCGTCAGCGAGTGATACTACAACTCACCTTCTCCGCTCCACCGCGCGGGCCGTGAAGCCGCCCTCCTGTCTTCCCAGCACCGTTGCCGCGAAATACCGCATGTCGTCCATGGCGTGGTCGTGCTCCTTTTTCACCCGGTCCCGGCTTCCGCTGGAAAGGTCCCAGACGTACTCGTCCAGCTCCCGGATGCAGTCGGCGCACCCCTCGCAGATGACGATCCGCCCCTCCTTCAGCGCGTCGGAGGTCAGCCGGATCCCGGAGAGCACATCATTCTCCGCCTTCCGGACCCGCCAGCCCTTCCGCCGCAGCACCTCGATAAAGCTGGCCGCGGAAGGGTCCACGATCACCGCCGTGACCTGCCGCTCCCCCACCAGCTCCGCCAGCGCCCCGGCGTATTCCTCGTCGGTCATCTGCCGCATCCGGGCCCGGGAATCGAAGTAGAATTCCTTCACCCGGTACCACACCCCGCCCCAGCGGCCCCACAGTCCCATGGACGTGGGATTCACGGTGCCGTAGTCGCAGGAGACGTACCATTGGTCGCAGCAGGCGGGAGCTTTTCCGATCATATCCGGCTGGAAAAAGTCATACACCCGCCCCTCCGCCTGGGCCCATTCCCCCAGAATGAACCGCCGGTAGAAGATGCCGGAGTACAGCTTCTGATACCGCTCCCGGATCTGCGGGCTCAGCGACGGATTATCCTCCATGGTAAAGTGGAGCCGCAGGCAGTTCCGCCGCTCCGCCTCCAGGATCCAGGTCCGGTAGAACCAGTGGGTGGGCCCGGCCGGGTTGCAGTTGAACCACAGCCGGCTCCCCGCCACAGAGCACCGGGCGCAGGCCTGCTCCACAAAGGAACGGGGCATCAGCGCCACCTCATCCAGCAGGATCCCCGCGAAGGTGATGCCCTGGATCAGGCTGGCCGAGCTCTCGTCCCGCCCTCCGAATATGTAGAATTGATTCTCGTTTCCGTGGAATTTTACGATCACCAGGTTCTCCGACCGCCGTTCCTTCCAGCTGGCCCCCAACTTCGTCAGCCGGGGCAGGATCTCCGACAGGACATTGCGCCGCAGGGACTGGATGGTCTTCCCGCAGACCCCGAACCGCTGCCCCCGGAAGGACGTTATGGCCCACAGGAAAAATCCCATCCCCATGGCCAGGGTCTTCCCCGACCGCACCGCCCCGTCGCAGATGATGGCCTCCCGCTCCCGGAATTCGCTCCCGGGGGTCCACCAGGTCAGGGCGGTCCGCTGCTTTTCGGAAAATGCCGTGTAGCTCACGACACCTCCCCTCCGCCCCCCAGGGCCTGCAGGAACAGCTCCAGCTCCCCGCCGTCCTCCCCGGCCACCTCTGCCAGCTGCTCCAGCGCCCGGAGCCGGTCGATGAGCTTGATCTCCACGGTCCCCTTGTCGTTGCGCTTGACCTCGCTGAGCAGGCTCAGATCCAGCTTCCCCAGCTCCGGCTCGTCCTCCAGGGCCAGCCGCACGCAGTCGTTGGCCTTTCCGAAGGCCAGCTCCGCCAGCCGCCGGGTCACATCCTCCTTGGAAACCTTCCCCGTACGGATCCGTTCCCGCAGCGCTTTCTCTCCCGTTTTCCGGTCCATATCTCCCCTCCCTTTCATCCCTGCCCCGGAAAACAAAAAAAGTTGCACCCAAAGGCGCAACTCCAAAAAATGTCCGTTCCCACAAAAAAAGCACCGCCTTCCGGCGGTGCATCCATGTATGAAAGAAATTCAAATTGTAGTTTGGCGTTCTGTTGAACGTGGTTGCGGCGTCTAAAAAATACGCTGTCATTGCGAGCCAGTCCGCAGACTGGCGTGGCAATCCCCTACGGCGGCGCAATGCAGTTAAATGTTGAAAACCTTTGTATTTCCGGCGTATTCTACCGTTTCCTTCTCCGTAAGTTCACGGAAGAACCGGGGGATTGCCACGCCAGTGTGAGCACTGGCTCGCAATGACATGCTTCTTTTTAACTGCGCGCTAAACTCCAACTTGCCATCGCCCCCATCCACAAAAGCAAAAAGCACCGCCGATTTCGGCGGTGCTTTTCCTGATTCCGATCAATAGGCGGACTTGCCGCTCCAGGTGCCGCGGGACAGGAGTGCCAGGATGGGGAAGATCTCCAGACGGCCCGCCAGCATATCGAAGCTCAGCACCAGCTTGGACAGGTCGCTGAAGGCCGAGAAATTGCAGGTGGGTCCCACCGCTTCCAGGCCGGGGCCGATGTTATTGAAGCAGGCCAGCACGGCGGTAAAATTCGTCCCCACGGAGAAATTATCCAGGGAGATGATCAGGAAGCTGACAAACAGGATGACCACATAGGCCGCCAGATACGCGTTGGCATTGTCCAGCACCTTCTCGTCCACCACAACGCCGTTGTTGCGGACCACCTGGACCTTCCGGGGGTGGATGACCTGCCGGATGTTCCGCCGCAGGCTTTTCATGACCAGCAGCAGCCGGGCGCATTTGAAGCCGCCGCCGGTGGAGCCGGCGCAGGCGCCCACCATCATCAGCAGCACCAGAATGGTCTTGGAGAAGGTGGGCCACAGGTCAAAGTCCGTGGTGCCATAGCCGGTGGTGGTAATGATGGAGGAGACCTGGAAGGCTGCGTGCCGGACCGTTTCCCCCAGGGTGGGATAGAAATCCCGCAGATTCAGCACGATCAACACAATGCTGCCGAAGATCAGGCCCAGATACAGCCGCAGCTCCTCATCCTTGAACACACTGCGGATCTGTCCCAGCAGGAGCAGATAATAGCAGCTGAAGTTGATGCCGAAGAGGGCCATGAACACGGTGGTCACATTCTGCAGATAGGGCGAGTAGCTGGCCATGGAGTCATTCTTGATGCCCAGGCCGCCGGTACCCGCGGTGCCGAAGGCGGTGCAGACCGCTTCCAGCAGGGGCATTTTGCCGATCAGCAGGAAGATGATGTTGATGATGGTCATCACCACATAGATGATATAAAGGATCGCGGCGGTCTTGCGCATCTTGGGCACTAGCTTACCCACATTGGGACCGGGGCTCTCCGCCCGGAGCAGGTGCATGGTAAAGCCCTGGCCCTTGCCGCCGGTGAAGGCCAGCAGGAACACCAGCACGCCCATGCCGCCCAGCCAGTGGCTGAAGCTGCGCCAGTAGAGGATGCCGTTGGACAGGGCCTCCACGTCGGTCAGAATGGAGGAGCCGGTGGTGGTGAAGCCCGAGACGATCTCAAAAAACGCGTCGATATACCGGGGGATCTCCCGGGAGATATAGAAGGGCAGACAGCCCAGCAGACTCAGGACGATCCAGCTGATGCCGACGCAGACCAGGCCTTCCTTGGCATAGAAGGCGCTGGGCGCCCCCCGGCAGATCCGCCACAGGACCAGCACCACCGCCGCGATCAGCGCCAGCGTGATCACAAAGCCCCGGACCGCCATGGTCTCGCCGCAGCACAGGCTGATGATCAGGGCAGGGATCATGAATACCCCTTCCACAAACAGTATCTGGGCGATGAACCGCCCCATCATTTTATAGTTCATATCCGCACCTCACTCAGGCGAAGATATCATTGAGCTGACGGATGGTGCCCTGTCCGCTGGTGACCACCACGATGGTGTCGCCCCGGCGGAAGGTGGACAGGCCGCTGGGGATCTCGGTCCGGGAGCCCCGGGTGATGGACACCAGCAGGACATTGTCCTTCAGCTTGATATCCTTCAGGGGGGTGTCACAGTTGCGGGTATGCTGGTCCACCTGGAACTCAATGGCCTCCGCCTGTCCGTCGGCAATGGAATGGACAGAGACAGCGGCGCCGCTCTGATTCTGCATGGCCCGGACGTAGCGGGCGATGGTGTTGCTGCACAGCTCCTTGGCGCAGATCACGCTGCCCAGCCCCAGGGCGTCGATCATATTCCGGTTCTCCACCCGGCTCAGCTTGGTGATGACCTGGGGCACGCCCCGGCTCTGGCCGTAGAGGGAGATGATCATGTTCAGCTCATCCAGTCCCGTCATGCTCACCAGCGCGTCAGCCTCCGCCAGACCCTGGCTTTCCAGCAGGGACTGATCGGTGCCGTCGCCGTGGACGATGGAGGTGTGGGGCAGCAGCTCCGCCAGCTCCAGGCAGCGCTCATAGTTCTGCTCGATCAGCTGAACGGAAATGCCGTTCTTTTCCAGCAGCGCAGCCAGATAATAGCTGACCCGGCCGCCGCCGCAGAGGACGACTCTTCGGACCCTGCGGGTGATGATGCCCAGATTCCGCAGCAGCGTGGTCAGATTTTCGGCAGGAGCGGTAACGAAGATCCGGTCCCCTTCCCGCAGGACGAAGTTACCGCCGGGGGCCACAGCCGTGCCGCCCCGCAGAACGGCGCAGACCAGGACCCGGCATTTGACGATGGTATTCATATCGATCAGGGCCACATTGCACAGCTTGCTGTCAGCGCCGATGCGCAGCTCCACGATCTCGGTTCGGCCCTTGGCGAAGCTGTCCCGCTTCAAAAAGCCCGGATATTTCAGCAGCCGCTCGATCTCGTCAGCCGCCTGTTTCTCGGGATTGATGACCATGGACAGTCCGAAGATATCCCGCATGGCATAGATCTGCTCCGTGTATTCCGGGTTCCGGATCCGGGCGATGGTATGCAGCTCCGGATTCAGGCCGTGGGCGGTGGTGCAGCACAGCAGATTCACCTCGTCCGCGTTGGTGGCGGCGATGAGCAGCTCCGCTTCCTTTACGCCCGCCTGGAGCAGGACCTCCATGGACGCGCAGTTTCCCTCCACCGCGATCACATCGAACCGCTCCTGGCTGGCCTCCAGCACCCGGGGATCAGTATCGATCAGGGTCACATCATGACCCTCAGCGGAAAGCAGCCGGGTCAGGGTAGAGCCGACTTGTCCGTCGCCTGCAATGATGATATTCATAGCAACCTCCTATAGCGTGGTAACCATTTTGCGTAATTACAGTTGTGACTATCGGTTTTAGTCAGCAAAACTGTTAAAACGAACAATGTAACGATATGTCATTCCGAGCGGAGTGAAACGGAGTCGAGGAATCTACGCATTATGACAGCATTTGCAGTAAAATAGGTGCCAAGATCCTTCGACTCGCTCCGCTCGCTCAGGATGACAACTTCTTTTGTTGTCTTATCGCTGTGCGTGCTGTTTAAAGCTGATAACCACAATTACAGTTATTATAACACCATTTCCCGGGAATGACAAGCTGACCATGGAAACAGGGCCCGGGGATTACAGCAGGTACAGGAAATACAGCCCATAGCACAGCAGCATGACGATGCCATGCCAGCGGACCAGCTTCTTTTCCCGCAGGGAGCAGACCAGCAGCAGGATACCCGCGGCAATGGCCACAAGGGTATCAATGAGGAAGTTCGAGACAAAGGGAACAGGAACGATCATTGCGGACAGACCGACAATGAACAGAATGTTGAAAATATTGGAGCCCACGATATTGCCGATGGCAATGTCGGCGTTGCCCTTCCGGGCGGCGGTGACAGAGGTGAACAGCTCCGGCAGGCTGGTGCCCAGGGCCACGATGGTCAGACCAATGAACCGCTCGGACAGGCCGAAGATCCGGGCCAGCGCGGTGGCGGCATCCACGGCGAAGTTGGCGCCCAGGACGATGAGGACCAGACCCACAGCGGTAAGCAGCAGCGCCTGCCACAGCTTCAGGTCCTTGACCGGCTCACCCTCGTCATTGCCGCGCTTGGCCATGTAGAGCATGTACGCCAGATAAGCGGCAAACAGGACCAGCAGAATCAGACCGTCCACCAGGGTGATGGTGCCGTCCCAACCCAGCAGGAACAGGACCGCGGTGATGGCCAGCATGTAGGGAATGTCGATCCGAATGGTGGACTTGGCCACGGCGACGGGGACGATGGCGGAAGCCAGACCCAGAATGATCAGGATATTCAGGATGTTGGAGCCGACGATATTGCCGATGGTGATGTCGGCGCTGCCCTTCAGGGCGGCGCTGATGGAGACGGCGGCCTCCGGGGCGCTGGTGCCCATGGCCACGATGGTCAGGCCGATGACCAGCTGGGGGATGTGCATTTTCGCCGCGATGCCGGACGCGCCGTCCACGAACCAGTCGGCGCCCTTGACCAGCAGAACGAAGCCCAGAGCCAGGAGCAGCACTTGCAGAATGATTTCCATAATTTTTTACCTCCAAAAATATGTATTTGTTGCGCAAAAAAAGCGAGTCCTTTGCTGCAACAGTTGCAACAAAGTCTCGCTACTTCACCACGGCGCCGGGTCCGAAGACCGTACTGACGACACCGCGGACATGGATCACCATGCCAGCTACTCCCTTTATTCTGAAATCATCATAACACATCCCCCGCCGGAATGCAAGGGAGAATCTGACAATTTGTCGATCAGAGTATCGGTTTTCATTAGCAGCCGACGCAGCATTCCCACGATCTCCCCTCCCAAATACCCCGTGCCACCAAAGAACTTCAAATTGTAGTTTGGCGCACTGGCGCGGGAGCGCCCCAAGGCTCCCTTGTGTAAAGGGAGCTGTCAAAAATCTCTGATTTTTGACTGAGGGATTGCTGCGCTGCAGTACGAATTCGCCGTAATGCTGGTGGTTATTCAAGACTTCTGCTGCACAATCCCCCAGTCTCGGCTATCGCCGAGCCAGCCCCCTTTACACAAGGGGGCCTTTGGGTGCGGCAAACAACTGACAGATAAACTACAATTTCCCACTTTTGTGCCAGTCCAGACTTCCCGCGAATCGCGGTTTACAAAAGCCAACAGCCGCATTTCTTGATTATTTCCCCCGAAAGTGTATAATGAGCTCATAAAGAAACAAGGAGGCGCGTGTGATGAGAGCGGACTGCCATATGCATATGGTGCTGGATGGGGTGGACTGGAAACAGGCCATTGCCCGGCACAGCCGGGAGCCGGAGGAGGGCTGGATCCGGGGCACTCTGGAGACATACCGGGCTCTGGGCTTTTCCTATCTCCGGGACGGCGGCGACCGCTGGGGCGTGGGGAATCAGGCCCGGGAGCTGGCGGCGGAATATGGGATCCGCTACCGCACGCCCCTTGCGCCCCTGTGCAAGGCGGGACATTACGGCAGCTTCATCGGGAAAAAATACGAGAATTTCCGGGAATACGAAGCGCTGGTCCGGCAGGCCCGGGAGGACGAAGCGGATTTCATCAAGATCATGATCTCCGGGCTGATGGATTTTGACCGCTGCGGCCGGCTGACGGAGGAGGGCCTGCCGGCGGAGGAGATCCGGGAGCTGATCCACATCGCCCATGAAGAGGGCTTTTCCGTCATGGCCCACGCCAACGGCGCCCGGACCGTGGAAGCCGCGGCGGCCGCCGGGGTGGATTCAGTGGAGCACGGGGCCTATCTGGACGCCGCGGCGCTGGCGGCGATGAAGGAGCGGGCTGTGATCTGGTGCCCCACGCTCTCCACCATTGGAAATCTCCGGGGAAAGGGCCGCTTCGATGAGGAGGCGGTGCGGGCCATTCTGGAGACGGCCCGGGAGAACGTGGCGGAATTTGCCGGAATGGGCGGCCTGATCGCCCCCGGCACCGACGCGGGCGCCTGGGCGGTGCCCCACGGAAGCCTGACGGAGGAGCGGCTGCTGGAGGGGATCCTGGGAGACCGGACGGAAGCGGTGCTGGCACAGGGGACCCAGGCGGTGATGGCCAGGTTCTGACAGGCCCCGGGATTCGTGACGCGGTAATTCAACATTCCCCCGCTTTTTGTATCATTTCCGCCCGTTCCCGGAAAAATAGTCTGAAAATCACGGACTTCCCCTTGAAATCCTTCAATTCCTGTGTTAGAATTTCCCGGTAATTCAGGGTTTCCGCCCTGGCGGGGACCATTTTATTCTTTGGAGGAACTTCACATGAACTTTATCCTGCAGGTACTGCTTCTGGCAGTAGGCTTTGTCATGCTGGTAAAGGGCGCCGACTGGTTCGTGGACGGTGCCTGCTGGGTGGCAGAGAAATTCCGCATCCCCCAGCTGATCATCGGCCTGACCATCGTGGCCATGGGCACCAGCGCCCCCGAAGCCGCCGTCAGCCTGACCTCCGCCGCCAAGGGCGTAGCGGACATCACCATCGGCAACATCGTCGGCTCCAACATCATGAACATTCTGATCATTCTGGGCCTGGCCTCGGTCATCGTGCCCATCGCGGTGGCCAAATCCACCATCCGCATCGAGCTCCCCTTCCTGCTGGTCATTACCGCGGTGCTGTACCTGCAGGGCCTGGACGGCACCATCAGCCTCTTCGACGGCATCGTGCTGATCCTGTTCTTCCTGCTGTACCTGGGGTATCTGCTCTACTCCGCCAAAAAGCACCCCGAAGCTGCCGGCGAAGAGGAGGAGCGGAAGGTCCTGAAGCCCTGGCAGGCGCTGCTGGGTCTGGTGGGCGGTCTGGCGCTGATCCTGCTGGGCAGTGACGTAGCCGTGGACGCCGCCACCGAGATCGCCCGGATCCTGGGCATGAGCGAGCGTCTCATCGGCCTGACCATCGTGGCCCTGGGCACCAGCCTTCCCGAACTGGTCACCTCCGTCACCGCCGCCCGGAAGGGCAACGCGGACATTGCCATCGGCAATATCGTTGGCTCCAACATTTTCAACATTCTCTTCGTGGTCGGCCTGTCCGCGCTGATCATCCCCGTCCCCTTCTCCCCCGCCTTCCTGGTGGATACGCTGATCGCCCTGGCGGTGGCCGCCTTCCTGCTGATCGTCAGCATCCCCAAGCGGAAGCTGACCCGCCTCAGCGGCGTTCTCATGCTCATCGGCTACGCAGCCTATCTGATCTACCTGCTGTAATCACCAAAGCCCTGTCATCCGACAGGGCTTTTCGTTTTCCTCGCCCCTACGATGGATACCGAACGCACCACTCTCCCCAAAAAAGCGTGCCGCAGTCGGACTGCGGCACGCTTTGCTTATTCTTCTTAGGCATCGATGGTGGAGATCCGGGTGGTGATCTCATCCAGAACGTCCAGCACGATGCGGACGGTATCCAGGGATGTGAAGATCGTCACGCCGTTTTCCACCGCGCAGGCCCGGATGGCGGTGCCGGCCTTGGCGCCGTTGTTGGAGGACAGGTTCCGGGTGTTGATGACGTAGCTGACATAGCCCGCCCGGATGGACTCGAAGATCTCCTCGCTGCCCTCGGTGATCTTGCCCCGTACCCGGGTGCGGATGCCGTGGCTCTTCAGGAAGGCGGCGGTGCCGGCGGTGGCCTCGATGTTGAAGCCCATGTCGTAGAACCGGCGGATCAGGGGCAGGGCCTCCTCCTTGTCGGCGTCGGCGATGGTGGCCAGGACGGTGCCGTAATTCTGCAGCGTCATGCCCGCGGCCTGGAGGGCCTTGCACATGGCCCGGTGGAGCTTGTCGTCATAGCCGATGGCTTCGCCGGTGGACTTCATCTCGGGGGACAGATAGGCATCCAGACCCCGGATCTTGTTGAAGGAGAAGACGGGGACCTTGACATACCAGCGCTTCTTCTCGGCGGGGTACAGGTCAAAAATGCCCTGCTCCTTCAGGCTGGTGCCCAGGATCACATTGGTGGCGATATCCGCCAGGGAATAGCCGGTGGCCTTGCTCAGGAAGGGCACAGTGCGGGAGGACCGGGGATTGACCTCGATGATATAGACATTGTCCTCCTTATCTACAATAAACTGGATGTTGTAAAGGCCCACGATGCCGATGCCCAGACCAAGAGCCTTGGCATAGCGCAGGATGGTGCCCTTGACCTTGTCGGAGATGGAGAAGGAGGGATAGACGGAGATGGAGTCGCCGGAGTGAACGCCGGTGCGCTCCACCAGCTCCATGATGCCGGGGACGAAGACGTCCCGTCCGTCGCAGATGGCATCCACCTCCACTTCCTTGCCGGAGATGTACTTGTCCACCAGAACGGGCTTGGTGGCGTCCACGGCGAAGGCCCGCTGCAGATACTCCCGCAGCATCTCCTCGCCGGAGACGATCTCCATGGCCCGGCCGCCCAGGACGAAGCTGGGCCGCACCAGCACCGGGTAGCCGATCTGGCCCGCGATCTTCACGCCGTCCCCGATGGTCAGCACCGCGCCGCCCTTGGGCTGGGGGATACCCAGGGAGAGCAGGAGCTTTTCGAAGGCGTCCCGGTTCTCCGCCCTGTCGATGGCCTCGCAGTCGGTGCCGATGATCTTCACGCCCCGGTCACTCAGGGGCTGAGCCAGGTTGATGGCGGTCTGGCCGCCCAAACTGGCAATGACGCCCTCGGGCTTTTCGAATTCGATGATGTTCATCACATCCTCGGGAGTCAGGGGCTCGAAGTACAGCTTATCGGCGGTGGTATAGTCGGTGGAGACTGTCTCGGGGTTGTTGTTGATGATGATGGCCTCGTAGCCGGCTTCCTTGATGGTGGTGACGGCGTGGACGGTGGAGTAGTCAAACTCCACACCCTGGCCGATGCGGATGGGGCCCGCGCCCAGCACCACGATCTTTTTCTTCTCCGTCAGGACGGAATCGTTCTTTCCCTCGTAGGAGGAGTAGAAATAGGGGATGTAGGCGTTCGTATGGCAGGTATCCACCATCCGGAAGGCGGGGAACAGGCCATGCTCTTTCCGGAAATTGTAGACCTCCAGCTCGCCGCACTTCCACATCCGGGCGGCGTACTTGTCGGAGAAGCCCATCTTCTTGGCGGCCTGCAGGGTCTCCAGATCCCAGGGATGCTCCTTCAGGGTGGTCTCCATGTCCACGATGCGCTTGATGGACTCCAGGAAGAAGGAGGAGATCTGGGTGATCTCGTGGATCTGCTCCACGGTGACGCCGTCCCGGCTCATGAGCTCGGCGATGGCGAAGATATTGTCGGAGCGGAACTCCTTGATGTATTCCAGCAGCTCGTCCCGGGTCATGTCGTCGAATTTGGACAGATAGATGTGGTTGACGCCGTATTCCAGGGAGCGGGTGCCCTTCAGCAGGGCCTCCTCCAGATTGGTGCCGATGCCCATGACCTCGCCGGTGGCCTTCATCTGGGTGCCCAGAATGTTGGTGGCGGAGGCGAACTTATCGAAGGGGAACCGGGGCAGCTTGGCCACCACATAGTCCAGGCTGGGCTCGAAGGAAGCGTTGGTGTTGGCGATCCTGATGTCCTCCAGAGCCATGCCCACGGCGATCTTGGCGGTGACCCGGGCGATGGGATAGCCGGAAGCCTTGGAGGCCAGGGCAGAGGAACGGGAAACTCTGGGGTTGACCTCGATGAGGAAGTACTCGGAAGAATTGGGATTCAGGGCGAACTGGACATTGCAGCCACCCTCGATCTTCAGGGCCTTGATGATCTTGATGGCGGAGTCGTTGAGCATCTTCAGATCATGGTCGTTCAGGGTCATGATGGGGGCCACCACCATGGAGTCGCCGGTGTGGACGCCCACGGGGTCGATATTCTCCATGCCGCAGATGGTGATGGCATGGTCCTGACCGTCCCGCATGACCTCAAATTCGATCTCCTTGTAGCCCTTGACGCTCTTCTCCACCAGCACCTGATGGACGGGGCTCAGGCGGAAGGCGTTGGTGCCGATCTCGATGAGCTCTTCCTCGTTGTTGGCGAAGCCGCCGCCGGTGCCGCCCAGGGTAAAGGCGGGGCGCAGGACCACGGGATAGCCGATGTCCAGAGCGGCCTTCCTGGCCTCCTCCAGGGAGTAGGTGATCTCCGAGGGGATGACGGGCTCGCCGATCTCCTGGCACAGCTCCTTAAAGAGCTCCCGGTCCTCGGCCCGTTCGATGGACGCGGAGCTGGTGCCCAGCAGCTCCACCTGGCACTCCTTCAGGATGCCCTTCTTTTCCAGCTGCATGGCCAGATTCAATCCCGTCTGGCCGCCGATGCCGGGGATGATGGCGTCGGGCCGCTCATAGCGGAGAATTCTCGCCACATATTCCAGGGTCAGGGGCTCCATATAGACCTTGTCGGCGATAGTGGTATCGGTCATGATGGTGGCGGGGTTGGAATTCACCAGCACTACCTCATAGCCCTCTTCCTTCAGGGCGAGACACGCCTGGGTGCCCGCGTAGTCAAATTCCGCGGCCTGGCCGATGACGATGGGGCCGGAGCCGATGATCATGATCTTCTTCAGATCCGTGCGCTTTGCCATAATATTACCTCCCAAATCGGAAAAAAGCCCGGTTCCGAAAAGTGAAAACACTTTCAGAAACCGGGAGAAACAGCGAATATAAGATCCTGAGACATTCCGGTAAAACTGTACTGCGGCTTCATCATGGATCTCACCCTTTCGGTTTTCTTTGTTGTGGATTATAGCACGGGCCGCGGCCGATGTCAATTTATGGCGTTTTAGATTTTGACGGCGCCGGGCAAGTGATATTTGTGAAAATTGTATAATGATTCATAAACTTCCCGAATTATTCGCATATTTCGATATTTATTCATACTTTTTGTCAGGAAATATGCATCCAGCCACACAATTCGTCAGGTCCTCCGGCGGCAATTGTAAACATTTCATGACTCCTCTTGTCAAACACTTCCTGATGTGCTATCCTTATGTAGCACGCTACCTTTTTATGGAGGAACCTTTATGAAATACCACTATGGGCCCCGGTTTCGGGTCCTGCACTGGTGCACGGAACAGATCATGTCCGCCGCCCTGGCCCAGATGGATCTGACCTCTGCCCAGGGGCATATCATGGGCTTTCTGGTCCATCAGGAAGGCCCGCCCTGCTCCCGGGATATCGAGGAAGCCTTTCATCTGAGCCATCCCACCGTCTCAGGCACCCTGCGGCGGATGGAAAAGAAGGGCTTCATCGAGTTCCGTTCGGACGAAACGGACCGCCGCTGCAAACGGATCCACATCCTTCCCAAGGGCATCCAATGTCATGCAGAGATGGAAAAATGCATCCGCGGCATCGAGCAGCAGGTAGTCCAGGATTTTACCCCGGAGGAAGAGCAGCTCTTTTCCCGGTTCCTCGACCGGGCCATCGCCAATATGGGCGGCAATCCCTGTCCGCCGCCACCGCTGAAGGAGGAATTGTAATCTCATGATCAAACAACTTGCCAAATCTGTGCGGGAATACACACCCGCCTCCATTCTCTCGCCGCTGTGCATGGTGGGTGAGTGCTACATGGAAGTTCAGATCCCGCTGGTCCTGTCCAAGATCGTGGACCTGGGCGTCACCCTGGGCGACATGAACGCCGTGGTCCGCTACGGCCTGCAGCTGATCCTCTGCGCGCTGTGCAGTCTGGCCTTCGGTGTCTGCTCCGCCATCGCCGCGTCCTATGCCGGCACCGGCTTTGCCCGGAACCTGCGCCACGACATGTACTACAAGGTCCAGTCCTATGACTTCGCCAACATCGACAAATTCTCCACATCCAGTATCGTCACCCGTCTGACCAGCGATGTGGCCACCATCCAGATGGCCTTCCAGATCATGATCCGCATGGCCATCCGCTGCCCCATGATGATGATCCTGGGCGTCTCCAAGGCCTTCTCCATCAGCCCGAAGCTCTGCGTCATCTACTGCATCGTGCTGCCCCTGCTGGCCGTGGCCCTGGTGGGCATCTCCTATCTGGTCCATCCCATCTTCGACCGGGTCTTCAAGACCTACGACAAGCTGAACAACGCCGTTCAGGAAAACGTCCACGGCATCCGGGTGGTCAAGGCCTATGTCCGGGAGCAGAAGGAGATCGACAAGTTCAGCGATGTCTCCGGCACCATCTACAAGGATTTCTGCAAGGCTGAGAAGATGCTGGCCTTCAACAATCCCCTGATGCAGCTGGCCGTCTATTCCTGCATCATCGTCATCTCCTGGCTGGGCGCCAGAATGGTGGTGGCCTCCGGCAACGATCTCTCCGCCGGCCTGACCACCGGCCAGCTGACCTCCATGTTCACCTACACCATCCAGATCCTCAGCTCTCTGATGATGTTCTCCATGGTCTATGTCATGATCACCATGACCCGCGCGCCCCTGCGCCGTACCTACGAGCTGCTGGTGGAGACCCCGGAGCTGGATAACCCCACGAACCCCGTCACCGAGGTGAAGGACGGCTCCATCGATTTCGAAGACGTCTCCTTCCGCTATTCCCCCACCGCTCCCCGGAATTCCCTGGAGCACATCGACCTGCACATCCGGTCCGGCCAGACCGTGGGCATCCTGGGCGTCACCGGCTCCTCCAAGTCCACGCTGGTCCAGCTGATCCCCCGCCTGTACGACGCCACGGAGGGCTCCGTGAAGGTCGGCGGTGTGGATGTCCGGGACTACGATGTGCAGACCCTGCGGGATGCCGTCTCCATGGTCCTGCAGAAGAACGTCCTCTTCTCCGGCTCCATCAAGGATAACCTCCGCTGGGGCAACCCCGACGCCACAGACGAGGAGATGCTCCACGCCTGCAAACTCGCCTGCGCCGATGAATTCATCCAGGGCTTCCCCGATAAGTATGACACCCATATCGAGCAGGGCGGCTCCAATGTCTCCGGCGGCCAGAAGCAGCGCCTGTGCATCGCCCGGGCCCTGCTGAAAAAGCCCAAGATCCTGATCCTGGATGACTCCACCTCCGCCGTGGATACCAAGACCGACGCTTCCATCCGCAAGGCCTTCGCCGAAGAGATCCCCGACACCACCAAGATCATCATCGCCCAGCGCGTCGCCTCCGTGGAGGATGCCGACGTGATCCTGGTCATGGAGAACGGCGCCATCGCCGCCATGGGCAGCCACGACGAGCTGATGCGCTCCTCCGAGATCTATCAGGAGATCTACAATTCCCAGACGAAAGGAAGTGACGAATAATGCCTCCCAGACCTCCCATGAAAGGCGGTCCCCGCAAAGCGAAGGACCCCAAGCAGACTATCACGCGGCTGCTGTCTTACCTGAGCAAGTACAAGGCCACCATGATCGTGGTCATCATCTGCATCATCCTCTCCGCCGTGGCCATGGCCGTCAGCTCCGCGTCCCTGGGCACGCTGGTGGACGATTACATCGCCCCCATTCTGAGCGGCACCAAGGACTTCTCCGACCTGTTCAGCTTCCTGTGTCTGATGGCCGTCATCTACCTTGTGGGCATCGCGTCCAGCTTCCTGTATAACTACCTGATGGTGGACGTGGGCCAGGGCACCCAGAAGACCATCCGGGATGAGATGTTCGCCCACATGCAGACCCTCCCCATCCGCTATTTCGACACCCATCCCGCCGGCGACATCATGAGCCGCTACACCAGCGACATCGATACCCTCCGGCAGATGCTCTCCCAGTCCATCCCCCAGTGCATCTCCTCCATCGCGACCCTCGTGGTGGTCTTCATTGCCATGCTGATCACCTCCCCCATCCTGACCGTGGTCCTGATCTTCACCGTCTCCGCCATCCTCTTCGTCACCACCAAGGTGGTGGGCAAGTCCGCCGGCTTCTTCATCGGCCAGCAGAAATCCCTGGGCGCCGTCAACGGCTATGTGGAGGAAATGATCAACGGCCAGCGTGTGGTCAAGGTCTTCTGCCACGAGGACACCTGCAAGCGGGAGTTCGACGCTCTGAATGACCAGCTCCGGGAAAACGCCTTCAAGGCCGGCGCCTACTCCAATATGATGGGCCCCGTGAACAACAACCTGGGCTACATCCAGTACGCCATCCTCGCCATCGTCGGCGGCCTGATCGCCATCGCCTCCGGCGAAAAGATGCTGACCCTGGGCGGCCTGGTCTCCTTCCTGGTCCTGTCCCGTTCCTTCAACCAGCCCATCTCCCAGGTCTCCAACCAGATCAACTCCATCGTCATGGCTCTGGCCGGCGCGGAACGGATCTTCGAGCTGATCGACGAGGAGCCGGAGCAGGACAACGGCTATGTCACGCTGGTCTACGCCAATGTCGCCGAGGACGGCACCGTCACCGAGGCCCCCGCCCGGACCGGCAAGTGGGCCTGGAAGCACCCCCACCACGACGGCACCCTGACCTACACCGAGCTGAAGGGCGATATCGTGATGGAGAACGTGGATTTCGGCTATGTGCCTGAAAAGACCGTCCTCCACGACGTCTCCCTCTACGCCAAGCCCGGTCAGAAGATCGCCTTCGTGGGCGCCACCGGCGCCGGCAAGACCACCATCACCAACCTGATCAACCGGTTCTACGACATCGCCGACGGCAAGATCCGCTACGACGGCATCAACCTGAACAAGATCAAAAAGCCCGACCTGCGCCGTAGCCTCGGCATCGTCCTCCAGGACACCAACCTCTTCACCGGCACGGTTTACGACAACATCCGCTACGGCAAGCTGGTGGCCACCGACGAGGAATGCGAAGCCGCCGCCAAGCTGGCCAATGCCCATGATTTCATCATGCGCCTGCCCCAGGGCTACAACACGGTCCTCACCGGCAACGGCGCCCAGCTGAGCCAGGGCCAGCGCCAGCTGATCGCCATCGCCCGGGCCGCCGTGGGCAATCCCCCCATCATGATCCTGGACGAGGCCACCTCCTCCATCGATACCCGCACCGAAAAGCTGGTGCAGGACGGCATGGACCGCCTGATGGCCGGCCGCACCACCTTCGTCATTGCCCACCGGCTGAGCACGGTCCGCAATGCCGACTGCATCATGGTGCTGGACCACGGCCGCATCATTGAGCGGGGCACCCATGATCAGCTGATCGCCCAGAAGGGCACCTACTATCAGCTCTACACCGGCGCCTTCGAACTGGAATAACCCAACAAAAACGGGAGCGGAATTTCCGCTCCCGTTTTGAATTGCATATTTGCTGTGGCGCAGGCGCGCCATGGCTTCCCCCCCCAGGGGAAGGCTTGCGGCTTCGCCGCTAAGAGATCGATAACAAACCGCAATCAGGACCCTCGTTTCAGGATGATTTCAGCGAAAAGTTATATACTATTCACATTCCAATCAAAAAAGCTTCATAATCAGGCTTTAATATTGCACTATTACCTTGGAAGGAAGGACCTCTCATGAAACGAATCATTCCCCTGTTCCTGGCCCTCCTGCTGCTGGCAGGCTGCGGGGCCGATACGGCTGTGACACCCACCGCCGCGCCGGAGACCACGTCCGGCGTCTCTGAGGAAACCCCCGCCGCCGACTACGCCCCGCTGGCGGCCGCCGATGCCGGGATCTCCCCCTATACCTCCCGCTTCTCCGGCGAGACCGCCATCACGCTGTCCGACGAGGGCATCACCGTGAACGGCGGTGGCGAGACCGACAGCGTCTACACCTCCCACGACATCGTCTACTACGAAGACCGGGACGCCTACGACAGCGGCAATCCCTATGGCGAGGGCAGCGACGCTGACAAGCACACCGCCGATGAAGCCGCGGCCCATACCGTGGTCAACATCACCGCCCCCGGCGCCTACCGGATCAGCGGCACTCTTTCCGCCGGCCAGCTCCGGGTGGACCTGGGCGACAACGCGTACTATGATGAAAGCGCCGTGGTGGAGCTGATCCTGGATGGCGCGGATATCACCTGCACCGTCGCCCCTGCCATCCTGTTCCAGAATGTCTATGAATGCGACGGCGAATGGTCCGCCGACACCGCCACCTCCCAGGTGGATACCTCCGCCGCCGGCGCCGTTCTGGTGCTGGAGGGTGAAAATACCGTCAACGGCTCCTATGTGGCCAAGATCTTCAAGGACAAGGAAGGCGAGAAGAAGCTGTGGAAGCAGGACGGCGCCGTCTACTCCTATATGTCCATGAATGTGGAGGGCACCGGCACCCTGAACCTGACCGCCGGGAACGAGGGTCTGGACACGGAGCTGCACCTGACCATCAACAGCGGCAATCTGAACATCCGCTCCGGCAACGACGGCATCAACACCAATGAGGACGGTGTCTCCGTCACCACCATCAACGGCGGCAATGTCCACATCATCGCCGGTCTGGGCGACGAGGGCGACGGCATCGACTCCAACGGCTACCTGGTCATCAACGGCGGCATCGTGGTCGCCTCCGCCAATCCCGCCTCCGACGCGGGGCTGGACTCCGACCTGGGCTCCTACGTCAACGGCGGCACCGTCATCGCCCTGGGCTCCACCATAGACTGGGCGGAGAGCGAATCCAGCCAGGTCACCATGAATCTGCAGTTCGCGGACTTCCAGTCCAGCGGCAGCGCGGTGGTGGTCACCCGGGAGGACGGCACCGTGATCTTTGCCTATGACCCCAGCGCGGACGAGGTCCTGGGCGACAATGTCCGCCGGTATCAGGGCGCGGTGGTTTCCTGCGCCAATTTCCAGGTGGGCGAGCGCTATCATGTGTACCTGGACGGCACCGTCACCGGCTCCGACAATGGCGGCATCTATGACGTGACGACGGTCACCGCCTACGACGGCGGCACCCAGATGATGTACACCGGCACCGACGTCGGCTTCGGCGGCCGCGGCATGGGCGGCCAGCGTCCCGACGGAGACCGGGAAATGCCCGGAGATATGGAATTCCCTGAGGAAGCCATGAAGGACTTCGGCGGTCAGATGCCCGAGGGTGAGATCCCGGAGCTGCCGGAGGGCGAGACCATGCCCGAGGGCTTTGAGGGCCGGGGCGACCGGGGCCAGATGGACGGCGAAATGCCCGAGGACTTCACCATGCCCGAGGGCGGGATGCCGGAGCTCCCCGAGGGTGAGACCATGCCCGCGGACTTCGATCCCAGCCAGGTGGGCGGCGACCAGATGCCCGGCGGCGGAGACCCGCAGTCCGGCACTGCCGACAACACCCTGTTCTATATGGCCGACAAGGTCAATGCCTTCTCCGGCGTCACCGCCGCGGAATAAAACCACGCCGCCCCAGGGTCCCACCCCAGGGCGGCGCTTCTGTTTGGTGTTTTAAATTGGAGTTTATCTGTCAGCTGTCTGCCGCACCCAAAGGCCCCCTTGTGTAAAGGGGGCTGGCTCGGCGATAGCCGAGACTGGGGGATTGTGCAGCAGAAGGCTGGAATAACCACCAACATTTCGGCGAATTCGTACTGCAGTGCA
>JAFUMG010000058.1 GCA_017473225.1 Oscillospiraceae bacterium
TGTAGTTTATCTGTCAGTTGTCTGCCGCACCCAAAGGCCCCCTTGTGTAAAGGGGGCTGGCTCGGCGATAGCCGAGACTGGGGGATTGTGCAGCAGAAGGCTGGAATAACCACCAACATTTCGGCGAATTCGTACTGCAGTGCAACAATCCCTCAGTCAAAAATCGGAGATTTTTGACAGCTCCCTTTACACAAGGGAGCCTTGGGGCGCTCCCGCGCCAGTACGATAAACTACAATTTGAAATCACAAATCTCTATTTCATAGAGACCCGTCATGCTTCGCAAATACCGCAGACGCCGAAGCCGCCGGGGCCGCAGTGGGTGGTGACCACGCCGCCGGTGGGGATCCACAGCACTTCCCGGAAGCCCATCCGCTTGGCCAGGGCATCGGCCTCCTGGCGGATGGAATCCTTCAGGCCCTTGGAATAGACAAAGGCCAGAATGTCCTTGCTGAAGTGATTCTTCTCGGAAAATTCCTTCAAAAGCTCGATGGCCACTTTCTCCATTTTGCCCCGGTACTTCTTGGTGGCTTTCAGGTAGCCGTCCTGCAGCTCGATCAGCGGATTGAGCGACAGGATCTTCGCGCCCAGGTAGGCCGCGTTGCTGACCCGGCCGCCGGCCCGGAGGTAGGCCAGATCGCCGGGGAAGAAGCCCATGCGGACCTTTTCCCGCAGCTGCTCCACCTTCGCGGTGACCTCTTCCAGTGTCGCGTCGGGATGGGCCTCCAGATACCGGGCCAGCAGGATCAGCACCAGAGACTGGCCAGCAGAAACATGCTTGGTGTCGATGCTGGTGATGCCGGTCCTGCCCTCGGCGGCGATCACCGCACTCTGATAGGAGCAGGTGGTGACCGCGGAGTAGGCCAGGTGCAGAATATGCTTGCCGGGATGGGCCGTCTGAATTTCGTCAAAAATCTTCTGGAAATCGCCCACCGTGCAGCCGCTGGTCTTGGTCAGGGTATTGGTGGACTCGAAGAAATGATAGATATCCTCAATGGGGAAGGTGCCGTCGTCCCGGGTCTCGCTGCCGAAGGCAACGTGCATGGGGACGGTATAGATGCCATACTGTGCCGCCAGGTCGGCGGGGATGTCGGAGCCGGTCTCAGCCAGCAGAATATATTGACTCATTTATTCTCCTTATTTCAAAAACAGGTGGATCAGCTTGTCGTAAAGCTTCTTGTAGGGCTGGTAGCGCATGGGCAGGTCGAGCCAGGTCTTCTTGTCCACGATGCTCTTGTAGTGGGTGAAGGCGTCGAAGCCGGTCTTGCCATGGTAGGCGCCCATGCCGCTCTCGCCCACGCCGCCGAAGCCCATCTGGGAGGTGGCCAGATGGATGATGCAGTCATTGACGCAGCCGCCGCCATAGGCGCAGCGGGAGGTGACCGCTTTGATCACCGCCTTGTCCCCGGCGTAGATGTACAGCGCCAGGGGCTTGTCGTGGCTGTTGACCACGCCGATGACCTCCTCGATGGAATCAAAGGTCAGGATGGGCAGCACCGGGCCGAAGATCTCCTCCCCCATGACCGGGTCATCCCAGGTGACACGGTCCATGACGGTGGGCTCGATCTTCAGGGCGGCCTCATCGCTTCCGCCGCCGATGACCGTTTTCTCCGGGTCTATGAGCCCCGCCACCCGGCGGAAATGCTTCCCGGAGATCATTTTGCCATAGGTGGGGTTGCGCAAATAATCGCTGCCGTACTGACGCCGGATTTCGGCCTTCAGGCACTCCACGAACCGCTCCTTCACGGAATGGTGGCACAGGATATAGTCCGGGGCCACGCAGGTCTGGCCGCAGTTCAGGAATTTTCCGAAGACGATCCGCCGGGCCGCCAGCTTCAGGTCAGCGCTGCGGTCAACGATGCAGGGGCTCTTGCCGCCCAGTTCCAGGGTAGTGGAGGTCAGATGGACCGCGGCCTTTTCCAGCACCATCCGGCCCACGGTCTTGCTGCCGGTGAAGAAAATATTGTCGAATTTCTCCTCCAGCAAGGACGCGTTTTCCTCCCGGCCGCCGGTGACCACCGCCACATACTCGGCAGGGAAAACCGACTCGATCAGCTTCTTCATCAGCTCTGAGGTGGCCGGGGAATAGGCGCTGGGCTTGATCACCGCCGTATTGCCCGCGGCGATGGCATCCGCCAGGGGGTCCAGGGTCAGCAGCAGCGGATAATTCCAGGGGCTCATGATCAGCGTCACGCCGTAGGGCGTGGGCTTCTGATAGCTGCGGCTGGCAAACTGCACGATGGGCGTCGGGACGGTCTTTTCCCTGGCGAAGCCGCGGACATGCCGCAGCATGTAGGAGATCTCGCTGAGGACCATGCCCGTTTCGCACATATAGCTTTCCACAGCGGATTTTCCCAGGTCCTGCCCCATGGCTTCGGCAATGGCGGCTTCGTTGTCCGCCACGACCCGGCGGAGCTTTTTCAGAGCGTCGATCCGAAATTCCACATCCAGCGTGGCGCCGGTCTGGAAAAAGGCCCGCTGCTTCGCCACGATCTCTGTGATTTGATCCTTTGTCATACCTGTTCCTCCATCACGTCATAGTAAAACCGCCGCAGCTCCCCGGCGTCCATCAGGACGGGGACCGGGTACAGGGGGTTGGCCTCCCGGGCCGCGAAGGCGGACAGCTGGGGGATATCCTCAGTGCGGATGCCGGAGAGCTTGGTGGGGATACCCATCGCCCGGTTCATGGCCCGAATCTGGGCGATCAGATCCTCGGCAGCGGTCTTTTCCGGGGTGGAAGCGTCCGCGATCCCCATGGCAATGGCGATATCCTTGGCCTTCCGATAAATGGCCGGACCGTAGGCCTCCAGCACATAGGGCAGCAGCACCGCGTTGGCCAGTCCGTGGGGGATGTGATACTTGCCGCCCAGAGAATGGGCCACCGCGTGGCAATAGCCCACATAAGACTTGGAGAAGGCCCGGCCCGCCAGGAACGCCGCCCGCAGCATATTGCCCCGGGCTTCCATATCGTTTCCGTCCCGGTAGGCCTTCTCCAGATTGACGGAGATCAGCTTGGCGGCGGTGAGGGCGTCCTCCCGGGTGTCCCTGGTGGTGGAGCCGCCGATGTAGGCTTCAATGGCGTGGGTCAGGGCGTCCATGCCGGTGGTGGCAGTCAGATGGGGCGGCAGGGAGCGGGTCATCTCCGGGTCCAGCACCGCTACCCGGGGGATCAGCGGGAAATCGTTGACGGGGAATTTATGGTCATTTTTATCGTCGGTGATGACGGTGGCCAGGGTGGTCTCGCTGCCGGTGCCGGCGGTGGTGGGCACCGCGATCAGGAAGGGGATCCGCTTGACCACCTTCAGGATGCCCCGCATCTGGGGGATCGTGGTCCGGGGCCGGGCCACTCTCGCGCCCACTGCCTTGGCGCAGTCGATGGCGGAGCCGCCGCCGAAGCCGATGAGGCCCTGGCAGCCCTCGCTGATGTACCGCTCCCGGGCGATCTCCACATTCCAGACGGTGGGATTGGGGACCGTCTCGTCATAGACCGTGCAGCGGATGCCGTTCTCCGCCAGAGCCTTCTTCAGGGGCTCCAGCATACCGGAAATATGCAGAAAGCCGTCGGTGACCACCAGCACATGGCTGATGCCCTTCTCCTTCAGGACGCCGGGGATATCCCGGACCTGGCTCAGGACCTTCGGGGAACGGTAGGGCAGAATAGGGATCGCCAGCCGGAGGACCGTCTGAAAGGTCCGGCAGGCCGCTTTGGTGATGATGTTCATAAATAAGACTCCTGTTTCATAAAAGTTGATATCTCAACATTATTCGCGCAAAATAGCCAAGCCATCCATGGATGGCTCAGCAGCATCAGGTTCCGTATTATTTTAGCATCCCGGCCCCCCAACGTCAACTCCCCTTCCGGGAGAATGCCATATTCCGGGAGGAGAATCCCCGATTCTACCGGCGGTAGAGCCGGAATTCCGACACAAAATCCACCCTTGGGACCTTCATTTCGGGCCGCCCCGGCGGGCCTGCGTTTTTTACCAATTTCCTCCCGGTAAACTACCCAAATCTTGTGCATTTCAAGGCTTGAAACCTTCCGCAGGAAGGCTATAATTAGTAGATATTTTGGAAAGAAAAGAGGCTTTCTTATGGAAATCTTACTTGCCATCGGCATGGCAATGTTCGTGGGTCTGTTCCTGACCCGTCTGGCCGTCAGGCTCAATCTGCCTGACGTCACCTGCTACCTGATCGCCGGTGTCCTTGTCGGTCCTCTGGTCCTGGGCCAGCTGGGCATTCCCGGTCTGGGCTTCTCCTCCTTCGAGTTCGTCGAGGATATGAGCCTGATCTCTGATGTGGCGCTGGGCTTCATCGCCTTCTCCATCGGCAATGAGTTCCGGCTGTCTTCCCTGAAGCAGATCGGCCGTCAGGCCACCGTCATCGCCATCTTCCAGGCTCTGGCTGCCACTGCCCTGGTAGATCTGGTGCTGCTGGGCCTGCATCTGATCCTGGGTGACAAGCTGCCCGTGTCCACCTGCATCATCCTGGGCGCCATCGCCACCGCCACGGCTCCCGCCGCCACCATGATGGTCGTCAACCAGTACAAGGCCAAGGGTCCCCTGACCGACATCCTGCTGCCCATCGTCGCCCTGGACGACGCCGTGGGTCTGATCGTCTTCGCCGTGTCCAATGGCATCGCCAAGGCGCTGATCAGCGGCGAGGTCAACATGGTCTCCATTCTGGTCAACCCCATCATCGAGATCGTGCTGTCCCTGGGTCTGGGCGCCATCCTGGGCTGGATCTTCAGCGAGGTGGAGATCTACTTCAATTCCCGCTCCAAGCGCCTGTGCCTGGCCATCACCTTCGTGGTCCTCAGCGCGGCCCTCTCCAAGATGAGCTTCGACCTGGGCGGCGGCGTGGAGATTGGCTTCTCCTCCCTGCTGGTTTGCATGATGTGCGGCACCATCTTCTGCAACATCTGTGACTTCTCCGAGGATATCATGGGCCGGACCGAGCGCTGGACCGCCCCCATCTATGTGCTGTTCTTCGTCATCTCCGGCGCGGAGCTGGACCTGCGGGTCTTCGCGGACATTGCCGTGGTGGGCATCGGCGTCGCCTATATCATCGCCCGCTCCGCCGGCAAGATCATCGGCGCATCTGTCAGCGCCCGGTTCATGAAGTGCGTGCCCAGCATCCAGAAGTATCTGGGCATCACCCTGCTGCCCCAGGCGGGCGTGGCCCTGGGCATGAGCGTTACCGTGGCCGCGGAATTCGGCGCCGAGGGTGCCATCATCCGCAACATCGTGCTATTCGCGGTGCTGGTCTACGAGCTGGTGGGCCCCATCATGACCAAGATGGCGCTGACCGCCGCCGGCGACATCACCCCCAAGCCCGACATCCAGCGCGGTCAGGGTGTTGACGCTTGACAATCGGAACCACCGCGGTATAATAATCGTAGATTCTTTTGATAAAGGAGCGATTTTCCATGTATTATCGCATGAATGTGGCAGGACTTGACCGGGATCTTCCCATCTGCAAGGTGACGGATGACCTGTATATTGCCGGCTTCGTCATCTTCGGCGACCAGGAGCTGACCGTGGCCTGCGCCCGGGAGCTGCTGGCAAAGGCCCCGGCCTATGACTATATCATCACCGCCGAGGCCAAGGGCATCCCCCTGGCCCATGAGATGGCCCACCAGCACGGCGACACCAAGTACATCCTGGCCAGGAAGGGTCCCAAGCTCTACATGCGGGACATCTTCGACGTGACCGTCCACTCCATCACCACCGCCAAGGAGCAGAAGCTCTATCTGGACGGCGCTGACGCCGCGCTGATGAAGGGCAAGCGGATCCTGATCGTGGATGACGTGATCTCCACCGGCGAGAGCCTGTCCGCCCTGGAAGCGCTGGTCACCAAGGCCGGCGGCGAGATCTGCGGCCGCATGGCCATCCTGGCCGAGGGC
This sequence comes from Oscillospiraceae bacterium, assembly GCA_017473225.1. Taxonomy (GTDB): domain Bacteria; phylum Bacillota; class Clostridia; order Oscillospirales; family Oscillospiraceae; genus Faecousia. The sequence goes on from JAFUMG010000058.1 coordinate 5,901, forward strand.
GACGCCCAGGACCGGGAGGATCTGGTGTATCTGGAAAAGCTGCCCCTGTTCAACCCCGACGGGACCATAAAAGCATAAAAACGCCAACGGGCCTGCTGTCCACCGACAGCAGGCCCGTTTTCTTTTTGTGTCCCTACAGATCCTGCAGATCCGCGTAGGGGATGTCATTTTCCAGATTGTCCCGGGCGAGATCCGTGTCGATCTCCCGGTAGGCGCTGGAAATGGGCTTCTCATGCCAGACCTTCTGCTCCGCGCCCATGGTCCCCGCGATGATGGGGTTGGCCTTTTTCTTGCCGCTTTTGGCCTTTCCCTGCAATGCGGGAACAGGCCCCTCCGTATTCCGGGGGCTGAGCTTCGTGTAATCCGGCCGCTTCATACCCTGCTTTGCCATCAAAATCACCTCATGCCAAGGATGCGCAGGTTTCAGCAAATTATGATGGAAATTTAAATTGTAGTTTATCTGTCAGTTGTCTGCCGCACCCAAAGGCCCCCTTGTGTAAAGGGGGCTGGCTCGGCAATAGCCGAGACTGGGGGATTGTGCAGCAGAAGGCTGGAATAACCACCAGCATTTCGGCGAATTCGTACTGCAGCGCAGCAATCCCTCAGTCAAAAATCGGAGATTTTTGACAGCTCCCTTTACACAAGGGAGCCTTGGGGCGCTCAGCACAAGGCATGGCTTCGCACACCGCGCCAGTGCGATAAACTTCAATTCCCCTCCCGCAGGCGTCAGATCAGCACGCCGTTGCAATGGTCGATCTCATGCTGGATGATCTGGGCCGTCCAGCCGGTGAAGGTCTTCAGGCGGGTCTGGAATTCCGTCGTCTGGTACTCCACCTTGATCTTTCGGTACCGCGTCGTCTTCCGGGGGCCGCCCAGCAGGGACAAGCACCCCTCCTCCGTCTCGTAGGGCTCCGCCTGCCGGAGGATCCGGGGATTCAGCATGGTCATGTAAGTCCCCTCGTTGTCAAAGACGATAATGCGCCTGCACACGCCGATCATATTCGCCGCCATGCCCACACAGCTCTCCCGGTGGGCCGTCAGGGTGTCCAGCAGGTCCCGGGCGGTCTGTAAGTCCTCTTTCGTGGCCGGCTCCGACTTCCGGGCCAGCAGGATGGGGTCATGCACCAGCTCTCTTACCATGGCCCCTCCTCACAGCTGGATGGCCCAGCCGTCGTAGTCAAATCTGCCGCTGTCGTGATGGAGGACCCCCTCCGCCTGGAGCTCCAGGAAGGCGTCCCGGACCTCGGTCACGAATTCCGGCGGGATATCCAGGTCATGGTGACCCGGGAAGACCCGCTTGGCGGGCAGGGCCGCGATCTTTTCCAGGGAACGCAGGTAGGCTTTGGGATTCGTGGAGGGATAATGGACCGCTAGGGTGCCCCGGTAGACCAGATCGCCCACGAACAGGTAGCCCCGGGCAGGCTCCCAGAAGCACAGATGCCCCGGCGAATGGCCCGGCGTATGGAGCACATAGACGCTCCGCCCGCCCAGGTCGATGACGTCGCCATGCTTCAGCACCCGGGCAGGCGTTCCCCGGAAGAGCTCATAGCCCTTTCCATCGAAGCCCTCGGGCAGGTCGCAGTCCCGGCACAGCATCTCCCGGACAGCGTCCGTGGGCAGGGGAAATTCCCCGCTGAGCCAGTTCAGCTCCGCTCCGTGGGCATAGAATTCCGGGAAATGCCGGTGGCCGCCGATGTGGTCCCAGTGGATGTGGGTGGCCGCGGCCACAATGGGCAGGTCCGTCAGCTTCTCCGCTTCCTCCCGGATATTGCCGATGCCCAGGCCTGTGTCGATCAGCAGAGCCCGCTCCGTGCCCCGGAGGAGATAACAGTGGGTCTCCTCCCAATGCCGGTACTCGCTGATGATATGGGTGCTTTCGTCCACCTGCTGGATGGTGAACCAGTCGTTCATGCTGGATGCTGCCATAACGCGCCTCCTTTTGTTTCTGGAATACATTATAGCACGGCGGGGCGATAAATGTAAAGTCATTCGTGGCCATCTTCATGACCCTTTCCCCTCTTCGGACGGCTCCGCCGCAATTCCGGCGAATTTGAGACCGGGTACCGCGCGGACTTGCCCGCCCCTGCCAAATACATGCCACGAAAAGGTCCCCTGTGCGAAGCACAGGGGACCGGGGGGGAATTGCTATGAAGTTAGGCCAGTGCGCGGTAGAGGAAGGTGACGATCTGGCCGCGGGTGCAGTCGCCGTTGGGATTGAAGATATCCGCGCTGCCGTAGCCGGTGGTGATGCCGTTTTCAACCGCCCAAAGCACAGCGTTATAATAGAAGGTGCCCTTCTTCACATCCTTGAAGGGATTGGCGGTGCTGGCGGGAGCGGGCTCGTTATAATAGCGGTGCAGGAAGGTGGCCACTTCAGCTCTGGAGCAGACGCCATTGGGATTGAAAACATCCTCGCTGCCGTAGCCGGCGGTGATGCCCTCCTCGACGGCCCACAGGACAGCCTGGGTGTACCAGGTGTTATTGGGAACATCCTTGAAGGGATTCACGCTGGAGTCAGGAGCGGGCTTGCCGGCGGCGCGCCACAGGAAGGTGACGATCTGGGCCCGGGTGCACTCCTGGTCGGGGCAGAAGGTATAGGTGTTGCCGTAGCCCTGGGTGATCTCCTCTTCGTTGGCCCAGAGGACGGCGTCATAGTAGTAAGCGCCGGGCACGATGTCCACGAAGGGACTGTCGGTGGTGTTAGGAATAAGCTCCCAGCCATACTCCCAAGTCTCAACCGTAAACAGAGCCATGTTCAGACCGGAGATCTGATCTGCGTAATTCTCCTGATCGCCATAGGCGATAAAGAAAGTACCGTCGCCCATGTAGACACCGTTGGAGCCCATGGCCAGGGTGCCATAATGATAATCGTCCTCACCATAGCAGATCCAGCCCAGCTGCAGATACCCCAAATTATTCAGCGTACCGTTGACGACCAGCTTTGTACCGTGCAAAAGGATGTCGCCGTACAGCGTCAGGGTACCGCCCTGGTCAACGGTCAGAGTAACATTTTCAAATCCGCTAACAGATGCATTCTCAGGAATTTCAAGGTTGCCAGAAATGTGGATATCGACAGTCTCAGTCTCCCCGAAGGTAATATAATAATGATTATTGGAATTCTCTGCCGCGGTTCTCAGGGCTTCCTTCAGCTGCGCGTAATTTTCCGCATTTACGCCATAGGACAAGAGGCCCCCCTGGTTGCTGATCTTATTCTGGCCGGTCAGCGTGGCGTTACTGCGGATATTGATCTCGCCATAGTTGACCACACTGCCCGTCACGTTCAGCGCGGTATCAATGCCGAGATAAGTATTGTTGATCACAGTACCCTTGACAGTCAGTTTGTCAATATAGCTGTAGCCGGACAGCTCCAGGGTGACCCCGGCAGGAACGATCACTTCTGCGTAATAAGCTTGCAGGTGCAGGTTCTCCGGCATGGTGAGATTTTCGGAGATGACCAGAGGTTCGTTAGAATCATAGACGGCATAGACCCAGTCCTCCTGGGAATAGGTGCCGGCAGCCAGCTGCTTCAGATCCTCAAAGGTCGTGAAATAATAATCACCATAATTGCTGGTGATGCTGCTCACCTGGACGCCGGTCTCCTCCGCCTCGGCGGCGAAGGCCACGGCAGGCAGCAGACCGCATACCATCACCGCGCACAGAACCAGGCACAGAATACGTACAAGTTTCTTGTTCATATATTTTCCTCCTATTCTTTCCCGCAATGTTTCATTGCTGGTTCCATTATATCGGCCCGACGGGAATGTGTCAAGTATTATCAGCAAACTGGCAACAAATCCGCATGTTTTATGCGGATTTTCACAATTCTCAGATTCCTCTGCCGGGATCAAAGGCTGTTTGGGATTTTGTTCGAAATGACGCATGATGTCAAAATATTTACGTCATTGCGAGCCAGTCCGCAGACTGGCGTGGCAATCCCCTACGGCAGCGCAACGCGGTTACATGTCGAAAATTTTGGCATTTCCGGGCACCTTCTACAAGTTCTATCATTGTAAGCTCCCAGAAGAATTGGGAGATTGCCACGCCAGTGTGAGCACTGGCTCGCAATGTCATGCTTCTTTTTGGCAATACGCAAAACCATAATTTTCAATGTTTTACAGACAGAAAAACACCCGGACATCAGTCCGGGTGTTTTGGATCAATATGCCAGTGAAAAGAGGATCAGGATCACGAGGTAGATCACCATGATGCCCACAACGACCACCAGCATGGGCTTCACCATCATCTTTATGGCGGCCCAGAAGGTGCTCAGCTGCTCTTTCAGGCTGGACCGGGGCGTCCACTTCTCCCGCTTGGGGGGCCGGAAGCCGCCGGAGACGTTCGACATGTCCGCGATGGTCCTGCCGTCGTCAATATAGGTGATCTTCTCCTTCTTTTTGCCCATGGGCCTTACTCCTCAAGCAGATGGCAGGCCGCGAAATGGCCCTCGCCATACTCCTTGTACTCCGGGGTCACATGCTTGCAAATCTCCTTGGCATAGGGGCAGCGGGTATGGAACCGGCAGCCCTTGGGGGGATTGGCGGGGCTGGGGATATCGCCCTCCAGCTTGATCCGCTCGGTCTTGGCCGTGGGGTCCGGGTTGGGGACCGCGGAGAACAGGGCCTTGGTGTAAGGATGCAGGGGATTGCGGAAGATATCCTCCTTGGTGCCAAACTCCATCACCGCGCCCAGGTACATGACCAGGATCTTGTCGGAGATGAACTTGACCACGCTCAGGTCGTGGGAGATGAACACATAAGCCAGGTTCATTTCCCGCTGGAGCTTCTTCAGCAGGTTGATGATCTGGGCCTGGATGGAAACGTCCAGGGCGGAGACGGGCTCATCGCAGATGACCAGCTTGGGGTTGACGGACAGGGCCCGGGCGATGCAGATCCGCTGGCGCTGGCCGCCGGAGAATTCATGGGGATACCGCTCGAAGTAGTAATCCCGCAGGCCGCACTTGTCCATCAGCTCCAGGACGTAGTCCTTCACCTGCTCCTTGGGCACGATGCCGTGGACCTCCACAGGCTCGCTCAGGATGCCGCCGACGGTATCTCTGGGGGGCAGGCTGGAATAGGGGTCCTGAAAGATGATCTGCATCTCCTTGCGGATGGAGCGCATCTGCTTGGAGTCGAAATGGGTGATATCCTGGCCATTGAAGATGATCTGGCCGGCGGTGGGCTCGTGGAGCTTCAGGATGGCTCGGCCGGTGGTGGTCTTGCCGCAGCCGGACTCACCGACGATGCCGATGGTCTCGCCGGCCTTCAGCTTGAAGGACACGTCATCCACGGCGACCAGTTCCTTGGTCACCTTGCCGGTGAAGGTCTTCTTCATGGGGAAGCACTTGCGCAGATGCCGGACCTCCAGCAGGCAGTCGGGATCGAAGGGCTTCTTCAGGTCCTCCTCGATTTGGGCCTGCCGCTTGGCCTGGTACTCCGCCGCCAGGGCGGCGTCATCATAGACGGGAGTCACATTTTCTTTTGTATCAGCCATTGCTCTTCTCCTCGTCATACAGATGACATGCGACAAAGTGGGTGGGGCTCACCTGGACCATGCCGGGGTACTCCCCGGAGCACTTGGCGGTGCACTTGGCGCATCTTTCCTTGAAATAGCAGTAATTCGGCATGTTGATGGGGTTGGGAACATTGCCGGGGATGTTGTACAGCTCGGTGCCGTCGTCCAGGTTCATGGTGGGCTTGGACTTCTGCAGGCCGATGGTATAGGGATGCTTGGGATCCTGGAAGATCTCATAGACGGTGCCCTTCTCAATGACCTTGCCGGCGTACATGACCACCACGTAGTCCGCCATCTCGGCGATGACGCCCAGGTCGTGGGTGATCAGCAGGATGGAGCCGTCGATCTTGTTCTTGATGTCCTGCAGCAGGTCCAGGATCTGGGCCTGGATGGTCACGTCCAGAGCGGTGGTGGGCTCGTCGGCGATGATCAGCCGGGGCTCCGCCGCCAGGGCCATGGCGATCATGACTCTCTGGCGCATACCGCCGGACAGCTCATGGGGGAAGGCGCCGTAGACATTCTCGGGGATGATGCCCACCAGACGGAGCATCTCCTCGGACTTGGCCTTCGCCATCTCCTTGGTGGCGCCGGGCACATGGATCATGGTGACCTCGTCCAGCTGCTCGCCGATGGTGAACACGGGGTTCAGGGAGGTCATGGGCTCCTGGAAGATCATGGCGATCTGCTTGCCACGGATCCGGTGGATCTCAGAGATGGGCATCTTGGCGATGTCGTAGACCTTCTCCTCCATCTCATAGCCGCCCTCGCTGTTGGCAACAGGGCTGCCCTTCTCGTCCCGCTTGTAGTCGTAGGCCTTGAAGCGGATGGAGCCATCCACGATCTGGCCGGCGGGGCCCTGGATCAGGCGCATGACGGACATGGAGGTGACGGACTTGCCGCAGCCGGACTCGCCCACGACACCCACGACGGCGTTCTTGGGCACGTCATAGGAGACGCCGTTGACGGCCTTGACCACGCCCTGCTCCGTGAAGAAGAAGGTGTGCAGGTCCTCGATCTCCAGGATGTTCTCAGGATCGCGCATTTCGGTAAGGAACTCGGATTCTTCGCACTTGCGGTTCTTGTAGGCCTCCAGGCGCTTCATTTCCTTGGCGTTGGCCCGGGCGATCTCCTTGATCTCCCGGTTGGTGAGATAGTTGCGAGCGCCTTTTTCTTTCTTGAAAATACTCATCGGTTATCTCCTCGCTTTCGGGTCAAGGGCGTCCCGGAGACCGTCGCCCACGAAGTTGAAGCCCAGAACAGCGATGACGATACAAACGCCGGCAGGCACCCAGACATTCAGATGGTTCTGCAGAATGTCCTGGTTGGTGGAAATGATGTTGATCATACTGCCCCAGGCGGCATAGGGAGCCTTGACGCCCAGGTTCAGATAGCTGAGGGTGGCCTCGTAGAGGATCATGCTGCCCAGGCTCAGGGACATCTGCACGATCAGCTGGGGCATGACGTTGGGGATCAGGTGCTTGAAGATCTTACGGCCGGTGGAATAGCCCATAGCTTCCGCTGCGACCATGTACTCCTGCTCACGAAGGGACAGGATCTGACCTCTGACCAGACGGGCGGTGCCGGTCCAGGAAATGAAGGTCAGGTAGATCATCAGCAGATAGATGCGGTACTTGGCGTCAATGTCCGAAGCGTCCAGAATGGTGCTGATGATCAGCAGGATGGGCACGCCGGGCAGGCACATCAGCACGTCGCAGATACGCATGATCAGATTGTCGATCCAGCCGCCGAAGTAGCCGGCGATGCCGCCCAGGATGACGCCCAGGATGGTGATCAGGAACACGGCGATGAAGCTGACGGTCAGGGAGATCCGGCCGCCGTACATCAGCCGCACGAAGATGTCATAGCCCTCGTTGTCGGTGCCCAGGAGGTGCTCCGCGGAGGGGAGCGCCAGGAAATTATCCTTCAGATATTTCTCGGTGGTCTGGCGCAGGGTGTAGGTCTGGCCGTCCACGGTGTAGCTGGTCTCGGAGATGGCGTACTCGGTCTTGCCGCTTTCGTCCAGCTCGATCTCGCCCCACTGGGTATAGAGCAGGGGGCCCACAAAGCTGAACAGGAACAGGCTGACCACCATGATCAGGCCCAGGATACTCAGCTTGGAGCGGAAGAACCGGCGGACCACCATCCGGGTGGGAGACATGAGCCGGACGTTTTTGTCCAGAGGCACTTCGGTATCGACGGTTTCAGGCTCCGCCTGAACGTTATTCAGTTCGTCCATAATGTGCCTCCTTACTCAAGTTTGACCCGGGGATCCACCACGCCGTACATCAGGTCGGCCAGCAGCACACCCAGGACGCTCAGCACGGCCAGGAACATGTTGTAGCCCATGATGAAGGGGATGTCGCCGCGGTTCATGGCGTCCAGGGCCACGTTACCGATACCGGGCAGGTCGAAGACCTGCTCGGTGATGATGGCGCCGGAGAACAGGCTGGGGATCAGGCCAGCCAGGGAAGTGACCAGGGGGATCAGGGTGTTGCGGAAGGCGTGCTTGTTGATGACGACTTTCTCCTTCAGGCCCTTGGCGCGGGCGGTGCGGATATAGTCGGAATTCAGCACTTCCAGCATATTGGCCCGGGTCATTCTCATTCTGGCGCCGATGCTCAGGATGACGATGGTCAGGATGGGAATGAAGCAGTGCCGGGCGTAGTCCCACAGCAGCTCGATGCCGCTGTAGGAGGCGGTGGCGTCCACCAGGCCGGAGACCGGGAACCAGCCCAGCTTCAGGGAGAAGACGCTCTTGAGCATCTGTCCGAAGAAGAAGGAAGGCAGGGAAATGCCGATCATGACCAGCACGGTGACCAGATAATCCCGGAAGCTGTACTGGTGGGTGGCAGCGGTGATGCCCAGGGGGATGGCGATCAGGAACTCAAAGATGGTGGCGATCAGGGCGATGGCAAAGGAGATGCCCATGTGCTCCACGATGACCTGAGCCACGGGGATGCCATAGACGAAGCTGGTGCCCAGGTCGAACCGGCACAGGGCCCCCAGCCAGTTGAAATAACCGCTGAGGATGCCGGTAAAGCTGTCGTCTCCAAGGCCATACATTTCGTACATGGCGTTGACGGTTTCCTCGCTGACGGTGGCGCCGCCCTGGTTGATGGCGTTGATCTTATCCTGGATAAAATCAACGGGCATCAGCCGGATGAGGAAGTAGATGATCATGGAAACACCCAGCAGGATCAGGATCGAATATGCGATTCTTTTGCAGATATACTTAAACATAGATCCACTCCGCTCTTATTTGGCGAATTCGATTTCCCAGATACGGTCCAGGGGGGAGGAATAGGGGTTCATCTCGGACTCGGCGGGCATACTGCCGGCGTCGATGACCTTGGAGTTGAAGGCGTACAGGACGCTTCTCTGATAGACAGGCAGCTCGATGGCCAGATCCAGGATCTGCTCCATGCACTCCTGGTACAGGTCGGAACGGACAGCCTTGTCGTTGGTCTCACGGGCCTGGTCGATCAGGTCGGACAGGTCGTCCAGGATGTTCATCTCTTCAGCGGAGCCGCTGGTCTTGATGTAGTTGTAGCCCCATGCCAGGGTGGAGGTAGCGGAGGAGTCCTTGTGGTAGACCTGATACATATCGGGGTCCAGCGCGGAGGACCAGGCGGCGGCCCAGACTTCCAGAGAGCCGGTGTTGATCTTGGTCAGAGCCTGTGTGTCGCAGACGACCTCCACATCCCAGCCCAGCTCGTTGAGCAGGTTGGCGGCGTCACGGAAGACCTTGTAGGTGGGGTGGTCCTGCAGAGAGGAACCGGCGATGGTGAAGGTGACCTTCAGGGCGCTGTCACCGGCGCTGACGCCAGCTTCCTGCATGTACTTTTCGATGTTGGTGCGGGCGGTGTCCTCATTCCAGGTGCCCAGCTGGGGGTAATCCTTGCCGTTGTCGGTGGCGTCCTCGCCGTCGGGGTAAGCCCAGCTGATCTTGGACATGGGCCAATAGATCTGGGAAGCGGTGCCGGCACGGTAGTAGTCCAGAGCCAGGGAGGTGTTCATGGCGCACATGATGGCCTTACGCAGGTTGATGTCGGTGACCTTGGCGGCGTTGACGCCGATGTAGCCGTAGCCCAGCTGGTCAGTGGTCAGGGTGACCATGCCCTTGGAGCTCAGCTTCTCCAGCTTCTCATAGTTGTCGGTGGTCAGCGCGGGGGAGATATAGTGGACAGTGCCGCTCTCCAGAGCAGCGATAGCGTTGTTGGAGGAGACGATCTGGTAACGGATCTTCTCGATCTTGGCGTTCTCCAGGCCCTCGCCCACGGTGTTGAAGTTCTCGTTGGCCTTGAAGTAGACAACGTTGTTGGTGTAGAAGGAGCTCTCGGTTGCCTCGCCGTTGGAGGAATCGGTAGCCTTATAGGCGCCGGCGCCCATGGGGATCTTGATGTTGCGGGTGGACTGGATGACGTCGGTCATAAACTCGAAGCTGGCGAATTCCACGCCGAACTTGCTGTTTTCGATATCCACGCCCACGGAGCTGCCCTCGCCATAGTAGTGCTGGGGAGCGACGGTGAAGGCGAAGTTCCAGATGGCCTTGGGGTCAACGCCGTCGATGGTGATCTGCAGGACGTCGTACTCGCCCTCGTTGGCCACGGTGCCGTCCTCATTGTGGGCGGAAGCGATGGTGTAGTCGGTGCCGTTGACGGTGATGGTGGAGCCGGCGGCATCGGTGTGGCCCAGGGAGACGATGCCGGAGATGTTCTCAACAGCCAGAGAGCCGTCGTCGGAGACATTCTCGTGCAGGATGACTTCCTTGGCCTTGGCAGTGTACTCGGTCAGCAGGGTGTTGGCGGTGGCCCAGTACTGCAGAACGATGTTCAGCTGGCGGGCGATGGTGTCGTTGTAGACATAGTCGATGGCAGCTTCCTTGCTGTCAACGCTGGAGGGGTACTGGGCGGTCAGGGACTCGATGGTGGTACGGTCGATCTTGCCGTCGGCACCCTCGGCGTACTTGACTTCCACATAGCCCTCGGTGTACATGAAGCAGAAGACCTCGTCCTCAAACTCGGAGTGGGACTTGTAGGGCTCGTCGGTGTAGGACTCCTGAGCGCTCAGGTAGTCGGATTCCAGCTCTTCCTTAAAGAGCTTCAGGGCGTACTCGTAGTCAGCCAGCAGGTTGTCGTTGGTGACCTCGGAGGACTCGTTGGAGATGGCGTTCTTGTAGCCGGAGCTCAGGGAGTGGGAGGCGATGGCGGACTTCATGGCCTCGTAGCCCACCTCGCTGGTGGCGGAGGCCTTCAGCTCGGAGTTGAACAGGTTTACCAGCTCGTTGATACGGGCCTGGGCACGGGAGGTCGCCTGGGAGGAGATCAGATCGTCGCTGTCGTCAGAGCCGGAGCCGACGGTCTGGGTGCGGTACTCGCTCAGGCCGACGATGTCGGTGGAGTACATGGTGTTGGAGCCGGTGTAAACGGGGTCCAGATAGACGTACAGGTTGAACAGCACGTCCTCCATGGTCAGGGGCTGGCCGTCGGAGAACAGGATGCCGTTCTTCAGAACGAAGTTGTAGGTGACGGTACCGTCGGAATTTTCAACGATCTCGTAGTCCTTGGTGACCACGGCTTCGTTCTCGCCGTAGGCCACTTCCACCTCGCCGTTCACATAGTCGGCGCCCAGCATGCTGATCTGGGTCATGCTGACGATGGTGCCGTCGGCGGCGGCGGTGTAATAGAAGGGATTGAACAGGCCGTCCAGCTGCTCGGTCATGATAACGAAAGCGTCTGTATTGGCGCTGCCGCAGCCCGAGAACATGGAGACCATGCCCATGCACATGGCGATGCACAGGATCAGGGAAAGAATTCGCTTTTTCATGATGTTGCTCCTTTTATAATTTGGAAATGTGAAACGCATTTCGTTATTGATTGACAAATACCACCGTCACGCTGTTACCTTCCACGGTGATGGTCAGCAGATCAGGGTGATCGCCCACTGCGACGCAGCTGATGCCGGAGTAGTCCAGGACTTCCGCGTCGCCCATGCCGCACAGCAGACCGATGGCATAATCGTCCACGCCGAAGTAGCTGGCGGAGTCGATCTGCAGGGTGCTGCTGACGATCTGGACATTCTCAAAGGCCGCGCTGCCGGAAACGGAACCGGCCAGCAGGCCGAAGCTGGTGCCCACCATACGGGCGCCGGCCTTGATAGTGAAGGTGACATTCTCAAAGGTCACATCGCTGAGCTTCGCGGTCTCGGTGAGACTGCCGAAGAGGCCCGCGTTGACCTTGGAATTGTTGGTCTGGATGACTTCGATATTCTTAAGGGTGTGGCCGTTACCCTGGATGGTGCCGGAGAAATTGCCGTACATCAGGCTGGTGGGCCAGATCTCATCGGCGAAGTCCAGATCCTCGTGGATCACATAATTGCCTGCCACGCTGGCGTTGTCCAGGAACTGCTCCACATTATAGATATGGTACCACTCGCCCTCGGTCCACTCCACATAGAGCTTCATGGAAGCGTCCTGGGCGGTGCCGGTGGCATAGTCGATGGTGCCGGTGTGAGTCAGGGTCTCGGTGTCCACGCTCTCGGTACCCGCGGCGTCATAGTAGGCAGCGCTGTAGGTATAGCCGGAGCGGGCAGGGAAATCGTACATCTCGATGGCGCCGGTCTCCTCGTCCCATTCGGGGACCTTCAGCTCCCCGGCAGTGGTGGGGTTGAAGGTGTAGCTGTCCAGATATTCTCCGGAAGCCAGATCGTAGAATTCGATCTCAAACAGGGGGACCCAGGCGGCATAGAGGGTCAGGACAGGCTCGGAAGCTGTATGGGCTTCGCCCGCGTTCACGGTCAGCCGGTCCTGCTCAAAATTCCACAGGCCGGAATAGGTATAGCTGCCGTCGGCCTGCTCGGCGCGCTCGGCATACCAGCCGGCCAGGAAATAGCCGTTGTTGACAGCCGCGAAGGCATCGTTGCCTCTGCGGGAATCGTCGGGAGAAAGCAGCGCGATCTCACCGCCGGTTTCGGAAATGTTGTAGGAATCCACGATCACGGAGGTGTTCGTGGTGAAGATACCGCCATTGGCGTCGTATCGGACGCTGACATTGTAGCCTTCCGCGTCGTTGACCTCATAGGGGTCCACTTCCGCGGCGCAGCCGGCGAAGGCGAGGGCCACCAGAAGGACACAGGCTGTCAGCAGCGCTTTGATTTTCAGATTCATGGTTATCCGCATCTTCCTTTTTTGCGGCCGGGACCAGCCGGGCCGGTCTCCCGGCCGCGGCTGTCCGCAGCTTTGTAATTACTCAGTGGTCTTCTCGCTATCTTCGGTCTCGCTGTCAGCTTCGGCGGGTGCTTCCGTCTCCTGGGGCTCTGCCTCGGCCTGCTTCTTGGGCCGCTTGGCAAAGAGCTTGACCACAGCGCCGCTGACCGATTTCCATGCCTTGACGCAGGCGGCTGCCACGGCAAGCCCCGCCTTCTTCAGCCAGGCGCCGATCTTCTTCAGCAGCTCCTGGGCCTTGGTCATGTCGGGCTTCACGCCCTTGGTATCCATGACGAAGTAGGCCGCTGCCGCGCCGACCAGGGTCAGCGCCAGGATCACCACCAGGGCAACGGTGCCGCCCTTGGGGCCGGAGGTCTCATCGGCATCGCTGCCGGCGGGGGCAGTGGTTTCGGTAGCGCCCTCGGCCAGGGTCTCGCCCTCAGGCAGCTCACCCTCCTCGGTGGGAGTCAGGGCGACGATTCTCTGCTCCGCGGAGATCAGGTCCGCGTAATTGGTGACCAGAGCCTGCTGCAGGGTGGTCGCGATCTTGGTGTAGGCGGCGCGGGCTGCCTCGACCTTAGCGCTGTCCTCATAGCCCACCTTCTCAGGCAGATCGCTGATGGCCTTGATGGCGGCCAGGGTGGTGGCATCGGGGGCGGCGGGGCCGTCGATGGTCATGTCGAAATACTGGCTCATGACGAAGGAGTCGTAATTCACACCGTTGACGGGCCGGATCATGGTCAGCTTATCCTCCACATAGCCCACATAGTCCACGAAGTTCGCGCCGTAGTAGACATTGGAGTAAGCGCCGCCGGTGGCGTTCCACATGAAGTAGGGAACCAGGCCCATGGGCTCGATGATGACCTCATTGCCGTCGTAATCGGTGTAGGAGCCGAAGTCGCCGCTGCCGGGGATGTGCGCCAGGGACTCATAGTAGGTGGTGTCGAACTCCTCCTCCAGGATGGGAGCGGTGTAGCTGCCGAAGACGACAGTCTGCAGGGCGTCACAGCCATAGAAGGCCTTGTGGCCGATGGAGGTGGTAGCCACGGGCAGGGTGACCATCTGGACATCGGAGCCGGCGAAGGCGTAGGCGGTGATGCGGACGGTCTCGTCGGCAACCTTGTAATCCACAGGATCGTTGCCGGTGTAGGTGATCAGCTCCAGACCGTTGACGGTCTCGCAGTACAGGGAGCCGTTGATGACATGGACGCTGTCGCTGATGTCATAGGTGTAGGTGGTGTTCTCCACCTCGATGCCGTTGAAGTTGGAGGTCTCGGTAACGCCGAAGGGCTCCACACGGCACATAGCGAAGGGATTGTCGCCCAGGGTGGTCAGGTTCTCGCCCAGGATCACCGTGAAGGTGGTCTTGACCTCCTCCTCGGCTGCGTCCTCCGCGTCAGCAGCCGGATCGGTCTCCAGGCTCTCCTCGGTCTCCTCAACAGCGGCTTCCTCCTCGGCGGCTTCCTCCTCGGCAGGCACCGCGGTCTCATCCTTCAGGAAGGCCAGGTCGCCGATGGTTTTGGCGCCGGACAGGTCGGCTTCCATCAGAGCGGTGTAGGCGAAGGAATAGGCGCCCACCTCTTCCACATGGGCCATATTCTCCACCTTCGCCAGCTGCTCGCAGTAAGCGAAGACACCCTCGTCCAGCGTCACGGCGGCTTCGCCGAATTTCACCTCAGCCAGAGCCTTGCTGTTGACGAAGGCATATTCGCCGATGGTCTCCACCGCGGACAGGTCTACGGAAGCCAGGTTTTCGATCTCCATGAAGGCGTAGTCACCGATGGTCACGATCTTGCTCAGGTCGATATTCTCCAGGGCGATACAGCCTGCAAAGGCGTACTGGGGGATCTCAGTGATGGTATCGTTCAGCGTCACATCCTTCAGCTGGCGGCAGTAGGAGAAGGCATTCTCGCCGATGCGCTCAGCCGCGGACAGGTCCACAGCTTCCAGCTGGGGCGCATGGTAGGTATAGATGTAGTAGCCATCGGTGCTGACCGCGGCGTAGGCCATGCTGTCGTCGATGCAGACGTAGTAGACGTCGCCGGAGAAAGCGTAGTCGCCGATGGACTTGGCGGAGGACAGGTCGATGTCCTTCAGGCTGGAGTTGTTATAGAAGGCCATGTAGCCGATCTCGGCATTGGCGCCCAGGGTAACAGTCTCCAGAGAAGCGGCGCCGGCGAAGGCGTTCTCGCCGATGACCGCGTTGTCACCGATGGTCAGGGACTTCAGGCCGGTGGCGAAGGTGTAGTAGAAGTACTTCTCCGCTTCCTTGGCCGCGCTGATGGCAGCTTCCTCCTCGGCGTTCTCCGTCTCGGTCTCCAGAGTCAGGCTGTCATCCTCTTCGATGACGTTATGCTCCGTCTCCTTTTCCTCGCCGGGAACGGCCACCGCGCCGCCCACCTCGATCTCCTCGGTGTAGCTTTCGACGGTGAAGGCATAGTCCTTATCCACATAGAAGGCGTAATCGCCGATGGTGACATCATTGCCGATGATGATCTCCTCCAGGCTCAGGCACTCGCTGAAGACGCCCTCCGCGATGGTCATGCCATCGGGGATGGTGACGGAGGTGATGTCGGTAAAGGCAAAGGCGTACTTGCCGATCTCGGTCTCGGCGGTGAAGCTGGGCAGCTCGGTGATGGAGGTCTCAAAGAAGGCGTACTCGCCGACCTTGGTCAGGGTGCCCAGGGTCACGGAGGTGATGCTCTCAG
Source organism: Oscillospiraceae bacterium (assembly GCA_017473225.1). Classification (GTDB taxonomy): domain Bacteria; phylum Bacillota; class Clostridia; order Oscillospirales; family Oscillospiraceae; genus Faecousia. Next base: position 21,324 of record JAFUMG010000058.1, read on the forward strand.
AGGAGCCGAAGGCATAGTCACCCAGGACGGTGACGTCGGGCAGCTCCACGGAGGTGATCTTGGTATTGTGGGAGAAGGCGCCGTCCGCTACCGCGGTGATCTTGGCGCCGCCCAGGTTGGCAGCGGAGAATTCGTCCGCAACGGTAGGAGCCACCGCCACCAGGGTGGTGCCGTCAGTGGAGAGGATGTAGTCCGCGGTCTGGGCCTTGAAAGCCTTGTTGCCGCTCTGGACTTCCAGGCTGGAGACGCCGGTGCTCCGGAAGGCGAACTCGCCGATGTCATTGACGTCGGGGCCAATGGTCACGTGCTCCAGATTCTTGCACTCGTAGAACATACCCTCGGGCAGGACGGAGGCGTTGACATAGAAGGATTCCAGCGCCTCGCAGTCGGTGAAGGCATAGGCCGCGTACTTGACCTTGGGCGCGGTGATGGTCACATCCTTCAGGCTCTTGCAGCCGGCGAAGGCATACTGGCCGATGGACAGCAGGCTGTCGGAGGTCACAACGCCCTCCAGGTCGGTGTTGCCGGCGAAGGCATAGGCGGAGATGACGCAGGCAGCGCTCAGATCCACGGTGCCCTGGAGGTCACAGTTCTCAAAGGCGTTCTGGTTGATGATCTGCAGGTTGTTCTCACCGCTGAAGGTGATGGTCTTCAGGGAAGTACAGCCGTAGAAGGCGCCGTACTCGATGGCGTTCAGGGTGGAAGGCAGGACCACCTCTTCCAGAGCGGTCAGATTCGCGAAGGCATAGGAGCCGATCTTCTCGACGCCCTCGGGGATGACCACCTTGGTGATGGTGGATTCGCCGATGTACCACTGCTTGGAGGTCTCTGCGTCGTCAAAGGCCAGCTCTTCTTCGGTCTTCTCGACGTACTCGAAGTTGGCGAAGGCGAAGTTGCCGATCTCCTTCAGGGACAGGTCCTCGGGGATCATGACGGTGCCGCCCAGACCGAAGTAGTGGGACAGGCTGGCGCCGTTGGTGATGTAGGGATCCTTGACCTCCACGGACACGGTCTCGGAATAATAGGTGCTTCTGCCGTCCAGCATGACCTTGACGGTGACGGAAGCAAAGCCCTCGGCCACGCCGGTGACATTGCCGTACTCATCGATGGTCACGATGCTGTCGTTGCTGGTTTCAAACTCCACAGTGGTGTCGTTGGGGAAGTAAGCGTCCAGCTTGTAGTTCAGGCTGACGGATTCGGAGGGGTACAGGACCAGATTGTAGTTGCCCTCGAAGAACCGGACGTCGCCGGTATCGCCGATGTCCTTATCCTCGCTGGACACCTGGTAGTAGGCCTTGGTGGTCTGGTAGCCCGTCAGCTGGAAGACGTCCGCGACAGGCTTATCATAGCGCCGGTAGCCCTCGTCATCCTCGGAAAGGACGGTGACCTTGAAGGTGACGCTCTCGTTGGTCTGGGGATCCCGGACCTTGATCATGGCGCTGCCGGAAGCGGTGGCCACGATCTTGTTGTTGACCACCCGGGCCACGCTGGGCTTGGAGGAGGTGAACTCCAGCAGCTCCGCCCACTCGGAATTGGGATAGACCAGGGGCTCCAGAGAATAGACCTCATTGGGGCTCAGGGTGATGCCCTCTTCCAGGCTGTCGAAGTAGAAGTCCACATAGTTGTCGGGCAGGCCGATCTCATAGGTGGCGTAGTTCAGGGCGTAGTCATAAGCCGTGATGACGAAGGAATTCTCGTTAATGGAGTTTGCCTTGATGTCGTAGATGCAGTCCGTCAGCTCGAAGGTCACATAGGTGGTGCCGTTGCGCTCGGAATAGACGGGAGTCATATACTGCTCAAAGGACTTCAGCTCCGCGGCTTCGTTGCCGTCCTCGTCCGTGCCGGTGCCCACGTAGCCCAGCTGGGCCGCCATGGTGTAGTGGTTGTCATAGATGGCAGCCTTGGCGTACAGACGGTTCTTATTCAGGGTCTTGTCGTATTCATAATAGAATTCCACATCGCTGACCACAGGGGCCTCGAAGTCGATGGTCAAGGGGAATTCGAAGGTATTCTTCAGATTGGTCTCCAGGCCGCCATTGCCGTAGTCCATATAGCCTTCCAGCTTCACCGTATAGGTGGTGTTGTTGGACAGGTTATAGTCCATGGTATCGAACTCGATCTCGATGTTGGCGGGATAGATGGAGCCGCCGTCACCGTAGGACTTCCGGACGTCGATATCCTCGGTCTCGAAGATGACCTCACCGGTGGTGTCGTCGGTGATGGTGATGACGATCTTCTGGGCGCTTCTCAGCAGGCCGGCCCAGACGAACCGCAGGGAGTGAACGGTGCCCTCCTGGTTGGACAGGGCGATGTAGTTCTTGTTGGCGGAGATGACCATGTCCTTGGAGTCCTGCAGGAAGTAGTAGGAGCCCAGGTAGCTGACGTAGTCGCCCTCGATGCCGCCGATGGGACGGGTGGCGTAGGCGTCGGCCTTCAGCTTGTCCTCTTCGTCGATGCCGTCATCCAGCTCGTCGGCGTTGGTATCGAAGTACTCCAGGTCGAACATGGGAGCCACGGTCCAGTCGCCGTAGTAAGCCAGGTAAGGCACGCTCAGATCGATGTCGGTGCCCTTGGCGGCGGTCAGGGTCAGATAGCCTTCCACATACATGCCGTTGGCAAAGGACTCATCCAGGTAAGCCTTGTCGGCGTCGCTCAGGGTGATAGTCACCTGGACCTCAGTGGAGGAGCCGGCTTCCACGGTGATCTTGTTGTTCTTCGCCGCCTCGCCGTTGATGGAGTTGATCTCCACGGTGGCGCCGTCCAGGATGTAAGCCTCTTCCGTGACGGTGGTCTTGCCGGCGTTGGTCTTGGTATCGCTGACGCCCTCGGTCATGATGTAGGCGCCCAGCTCATAGGTCAGGTTCTTCTCGCCGATGTTGTTGACAGTGAAGGACATCTCATAGACGCCGGTCTTCTCAGGATCATCGCCCAGCTCCAGCTTGGTCTTGTCCATCTCGTTGCCGTCGGCGTCGTAGGTGGTGATATAGGCAGGGGTGGTGGTGGCGCTCACCAGGTTGGCCAGGCCCGCGCCCTGCTTTCTGACAGCGTAAGGCAGTCCGTTGGTGTTCAGCGCGATATCGGCGGTGGACATCAGCAGACGGTTGACCATGGCCGCGACTTCCACATTGTCATCGGCGATATCGGGGAAATTCTCCACCACATACTGCCGCAGCAGGATCACGACGCCCGCCAGGTTGGGGCAGGCCATGGAGGTGCCGGACAGGCGGTCATAGCCGCCGCCGGTGACGGAAGACAGGATGTTGCCGCCGTGGCCGGTGATCTCAGGCTTGATCTCCAGGCTGGGCGTGGGGCCCCAGGAGGAGAAGTCGGAGATGAAGGGACCGGAGGTCTGCTCCTTGCTGATCTTCAGCTTGCCGGAGCCCGCGGCCACCAGCATCTCGCCGTTGTCCTGGGAAATGGAGCAGACAGCCAGCTGGGCGTCGCCCACATTCATTTTGATCTCACCGGATACATTATTATAAATGATGATACCCGCGGCGCCCTGGGCCTCGGCGATCATGGCCTTCTCCTCGAAGGTATTGTCACCGCGGCGGACCAGCGCGATCTTGCCGGTCACATCCATGCCGGTATAGTCGGCGGAGCGGCCCACACCGGGGATCACCACATACTCGACCTCTCTGGATTCGTCGTCGCCCAGCAGGGTCTCGCAGAAGTGCAGCTCCTCCGCCGCGCCACTGTTGGCCTCATCGAAATAGATGATGGTGTCGCCGTACAGCAGGTAGGGCGTTTCGGTGCCGCTGATGGACGCGACGGACAGCACGCCGTCGTAGGTGGAGGGAGAGCCTACCGTGCCCGTGTCGGGATTGGTAGTCAGACCCAGGTTACCGTTGGCGTCGGAGCCGTAAGCGGAGGAGTAGCTGTTGGAGGCAGCGGCCACCACGCTGATGCCGGCTTCACGGATCTTGTCGTAGACGCCGTTCAGGATCTCCTCGTCGGATTCCCGGCTGAAGCCCGCGGCGGTACCCAGGGACATGTTGATCACATCCACGCCCAGGATCACGCAGTCCTCCAGCGCAGAGAGGATCCAAGAGCTCCGGGCGGTATCCACCACGTCGGAGAAGATCTTCATGGAGACCAGCTGCGCGTTGGGAGCCACGCCGGTGATGGTGTCGTCCTTGCCGACGATGACGCCGGAAACGTGGGTGCCATGGTTATTGTGGGTGGAGTAGACGTCGGGCTCGTTATCGGCATAGTCATAGCCGAAGGGGACCTTCTCGTTGATGTACACATCATCGACGCTCAGGCCGCCGTAGAGCTCGCTGGCCTTGGTCTGGCCCACCACAGCGGCCACGTCCTCGTAGGTCATGCCCAGCTTCTCGGAGGTGAAATTCTCCACGGAGAAAGCGGTGTGGTTGGAGTCCAGGCCGGTATCCAGGACGGCCACGACCATGCCGCTGCCGTCGTAGGGAACGTCGGAGCTGTTGAAAATACCGGTCTCATAAACATTGACGGTATTCTCCACCAGCTCGGTCTCGGCCTTCTGATAGACCTCGCCGATGATGGCGTTCTCACCCGCGTCCAGGGACTTGCAGGTGGCTTCAAAATCGCCGGCCTGAATGACCAGCTCAAAGCCGCTCAGCAGCGTGGCATAATCCTTGCCAGTGCTGTAAGCGATGCCCTGATCATCCAGCGCGCTGAGGATCTCCGCCTTGCGCGCTTCGATCTTCGCCTTGGCAGCGGCGGCTTCCTCGCTGAGGACATACTCACTGAAGCTCATGGTCTTGTCCGTGGCTTCGTAAGCGTCCAGCAGCGCGGCATCGTCCACTGTGATGATGACGGAGATCTCCTCTTCCGGGCTGATGGTGTCGGGCAGCTGGAACAGGACGGAGTCGTCAACGTACTCCGAATAGTCCACTTCCAGACCTTCCAGGCGCTCAATGCCGGAGGCCTGGTAGACAGCTGCCTGAACTGCGGATGCGGGGATCGCGCTGATGAGCATCGTCACTGCCAGCAGCAGGACCAGCATCATCCGCGAAACCCTTGAAATACCTGATTTTTTCATCTGTCTTCGCCTTTCGCTGTGTAGTTTTGCTTATAAATCTGTGCATACAGAATCCATTCTATAGTACCACTTCTTTACAGGAAATGCAAGGATTTTCACTTCATTTTATTAAAGTATTTTAAAATTTATGGAAAGTTCATCCTGTTTTTCAAAACCGCCCAACATGTGGCGCTTCTAATTGCGGCTGTGATCATCGGTTTTAGTCAGCGAGACTGTCAAAACGAACAATGTAACGACATGTCATTCCGAGCGGAGTGAAACGGAGTCGAGGAATCTACGCATTATGATAACATTTGCACCCAAATCGGTGCCAAGATCCTTCGACTCGCTCCGCTCGCTCAGGATGACAACTGCTTTTGTTAGCTTTGCGCTGTGCGTGCTGTTTAAAGCCGATAACCACAAATTCCATTTACTTTCAAAATCATGTATGATATACTATATTATTATCAAATACTCCACTGGAGGCGAATTTATGACAAATGAACGCCTGAAGCTGCTGCGCCGGATCTATGGCATCCTGCTCAGCGTTTCCATCGCCGCCGCGGGCATCTGCCTGATCTGGGCCTGTGTCGGCATTTACCGGACCGGGGACCATCCCTTCTCCCGGGAGGTGGTGGCCGCGGCCTTCTCCCCCATCGCTGTGCCCGTGTACCTGTGCCTGGGGCTGGTGATCCTGGGCTTCCTCCTGGACCTGTTCCTGCCCGAAGCCGCGGCAAAGCGCAAGGGTGCCCGGAACTGTGACCTGCTCCTGAAAAAGCTCCGCTCCAGGGTCGATCTGAGCAAATGCAGCGAGGAGCTGCAGGTGGCCCTGATCCGGGAAGCGAACAAGCGCAGAAAGGACCGGGGCATTCTGACCGTCCTGCTCGGCCTCGGCACGGTGGTCTTCCTCTGCTTCGCCTTGCAGCCCGATGCCTTCCATCAGAGCCAGATCAACGGCTCCATGATCCGAAACATTTCCTTCCTGGCCTGCTGCATGGCCCCCGCCTTCTGCTTTGCCATCTATGGTGCATACCACAGCCGCCGGAGCATGGAAGCGGAGATCGCGCTGCTGAAGACCGCTCCCGCCGAGGCAAAGGTTTCCGCGCAGGAAGCTCCCGTCGCTGACCGGAGCCGGCTGGTCCGCAATGTCATCGCCGTGCTGGCCCTGGCATTTCTCATCTACGGCTTCTGCGCCGGCGGCACCGCCGACGTGCTGACCAAGGCCGTCAACATCTGCACCGAGTGCGTCGGATTGGGGTGATACATATGAAAGAGAAACTGAAAAAATGGCTCCCCAGCCGCCGGAAGCTCATCCAGCTCTACTGCGCACTGCTGTTCAACGCCAACCTTAAGGGCTTCGTCTCCGGCAATATCTACACCGGCTCCACCAAGCAGTTCTGTGCCCCCGGCATCAACTGCTATTCCTGCCCCGGCGCCGTCGGCGCCTGCCCCCTGGGCTCTCTGCAGGGTTCCTTCAGCGCGGACCGCTCCACCCTCTGGTATGTGGGCGGCATCCTGCTGCTGTACGCCATCCTCTTTGGCCGGATGATCTGCGGCTGGTTCTGCCCCTTCGGCCTGATCCAGGAGCTGCTGCATAAGATCCCCACCCCAAAGCTGAAGAAGAGCCCCGTGACCCGGATCCTGTCCTATCTGAAATATGTGATCCTGGTGGTCTTCGTCTTCATCATCCCCATCATCTATGCCTTCAAGGACACGCCGCTGCCCGCCTTCTGCAAGTACATCTGCCCCGCGGGCACCATCGAGGGCGGCCTTCTGCTGCTGTCCAATAAGGTCAACGCCAGCTACTTCTCCATGCTGGGCCCCATCTTCACCTGGAAATTCGTGCTGATGATCAGCATCGTGGTGGGCTGCGTCTTCATCTTCCGGCTGTTCTGCCGGTTCCTCTGCCCCCTGGGCGCCCTGTACGGCCTGTTCAACAAATTCTCCTTCTTCGGTGTGAAGGTGGATCACGCCAAGTGCACTGATTGCGGCCTTTGCGTCAGCCACTGCAAGGTGGACATCCGGCATGTGGGCGATCAGGAGTGCATCAGCTGCGGCGAGTGCGTCGGCGTCTGCCCCACCAAGGCTATCTCCTTCAAGGGCAGCAAGATCCTTCTGAAGGAAAACGAGGTCTCCCACGACGCTTCCCCGGAGGAGCGCAAGGCCCATGAGGAAAAGCTGAATAAGCGCCGGACCATCACCCGGGCCATTGTGGCTGTGGTCATGGCTGCGGTGCTGATCGGCGCGGTCTGCTACTACTGGAACGAGGAGACCCCCGCCCCCGCTTCCCCCGTCACCGACGAGGCCCGGGGCAATCAGGTGGGAGACCTGTGCTACCGGGACGACCTCCAGATCGTGACCCCCGGCGGCATCACCGAGGAGACCATCGATCCCACCGCCACCGGCAAGATCACCATCATCAATTTCTGGGGCACCTGGTGTACCCCCTGCGTCAACGAGCTGCCCTATTTTGACCAGATCGCGTCGGATTACGCCGACTCCGTCACCGTCATCGCCGTCCACTCCAGCCTGGGCAACACCACCGCCCCGGAGTATATCGGCAAGTATTATGAGGGCTCCAACATCGTCTTCGCCACGGACTACTCGCTGGACGAAGCCGGCCTCAACGGCGGCTTCTACACCGCCCTGGGCGGCCGGGGCACCTACCCCTACACCGTCATCCTGGACGAAACCGGGACCATCCTGTCCATCTTCGTGGCATCCGTGGAATACGAGGACCTGCAGGAAGTGGTGGAAGCCCGGCTGAACAGCTGACCGAGATATCACAAACGAAACCGCACCGTCTGAATGGACGGTGCGGTTTTTTGCGCGGCTGTGGTGTAGATTGTAGTTTACCGCATTACTCCGCGCTACAAGCCGCCTACGGCGGTTGTGCTCTGTAGCGAGAAGCGGGCGCAGTGGCGCGGTGTGCGAAGCCATGCCTTGTGCTGAGCGCCCCAAGCCTCCCTCTGATGAGGGAGGTGGCTCGGCGTAAGCCGAGACGGAGGGAGAGAAAGCGTTGCAATTACCGCAATGCTAAAGGGAACGTTTTCTCTCCCCCAGTCACCTTCGGTGACAGGGCAGAAAGTCAAGCAAGTGCAACACTTTCTAGGAAAACTTCGGCAGGAGTTTTCCAACCAAGACATTTTCTGGGACGGTTATTGATGATATTCTCAACGAGCTGAACATCCTCATCTGTGACCGTCCTGAAATCAAA
>JAFUMG010000059.1 GCA_017473225.1 Oscillospiraceae bacterium
AATCAAAGTTTTGAACAATTTGCTTCTAGCAAAATTACTCAAGAATTTTCGTTGGCTGTTATTCGTTCTAAAACGCTTAAACAATCCATTTATTGTCCAAGGTGTTAATAGTTCATCTTCACGTTATTCAATTTACAAGGTGCAGCTTTTCGTTTTTCGAACTCATTTCCGAGCCGTTCAATGTTTTGTATTTTAACACAGCTTCTTTCGTTTGTCAAGAACTTTTTTCAAGTTTTTTAAACTTTTTTAAGTTCGTTTCAAGCGATTCTGTTGTGTTTCGCTCTCGCAAGCGACTTGACTATCTTAGCACATCGTTTGAAGTTTGTCAAGAACTTTTTTCAAGTTTTTTCAAATTTCTTTTTGATTCGCTTTGATTCATCGCCGTCCCGCGGACAGCTTGCATATAATAGCACTGCTGTTCTCTTTTGTCAATACCCTTTTTTCACTTTTTTCGATCTTTTTTCAAAAGGGCAAATCCATTCTCCATCTCTACCAATACAGGGGCATCTGTCACTGTATTCAGCTCTTTCAGCCGTACCTGCGGACGATGTGTTGCCAGGTATAAAGCGGCTTCCTCCAGATTCAATCCTTCCTCCCCCCGACATACCCTTATCCCAGATTTCAGATATTGCCGGAGATTCTCCAACGGTATCTCCTTTGACTCTTCCAGCACAAGATAGTCGACCGTATCCAGGAATATCTTTCCCGAGGCGCTCTCCTCCAGATCCCGATAAGCCCGTGTGACATTCTCTCCAGTCCCGGAATTCCCGGTATCAGTCCTGATGGTCACCTTCCCCCCGGCGGCGCTGACGCTCACCAGCTCCACCGGCAGCAGCTCCCCCACATCCGTTCGTTCCGCGGGCAGGACCAGCGTTACCAGCAAAGTCAATCCGTACAGGATATATTGTATGCTCTTTCTCACCGTTGGTTCCTCCTGTCCTTCTGCTTTAATCCCCGGGCCCGATATTTCAGCTTTTTCAGCCTGGGCCGCAGGATACCCGCCCCCTCCGCCGCCCGGTAATTGGGCATCAGGTAGGGCACGTCCAGACATTTCAGCCCCCATAAATGGATGACCAACAGGAGCAGTCCCGCCGCCGTTCCGATCAGCCCCTTCCAGGCGGACAGGAGCGCGATCCCGAACCGCCACACCCGGATCCCCTCCGCCAGATCCCGGTTGGGCAGCACGAAGCCGCAGATCCCGGCAATACTCACCGCGATCAGCGCCACCGGGGAGATCAACCCCGCTTCCACCGCCGCAGACCCCACCACGATGCCGCCCACCACCGATACGGACTGGCCGATGGCCTGGGGCAGATGAACGCCGGACTCCTGCAGCAGCTCAAAGGCGATCAGCAGCCCCAGCACCTCCGCCGTTGTGGAAAATGGAACCGATTCCTTGCTCTCAATGATCGCCCGGAGCATGGGCAGCGGGATCAGCTCCTGATGAAAGGACGCCAGGGCAATATAGATCCCCGGCACCAGCAGGCTCATCACCAGCGCCAGATACCGCAGCACCCGGACACAGGAGGCCGTGATAAAATCCCGCCCCCGGTCCTCCGCGCTTTCCATCAGATACCCCAGGTCCGTCGGCGCCAGATAGGCCAGGGGCAGGCCGTCTACCAGCAGCCCCACCCGGCCATCCAGCAGGCCCTGGCAGAATTTGTCCGTCCGTTCTGTGTACTGGATCAGCGGGAACGCCGTGGCCCGGGAGCCGGTGACGTATTCCTCCACCGCCGCCGGAGAGAGGAAGCCGTCGATGTCGATCTCATCCAGGCGGCTCTTCATCCGCTCCACCAGCCGCTCATTGGTGATCCCCGCCAGCCAGACCACCGCCACATTGGTCAGGGTCCGCCGTCCGACCCGGGTCTCGTGCAGCCGCAGCTCCGGCGACCGCAGATGCCGCCGGATCAGGCTGGTGTTGATACGGATATTTTCAACGAAGGCATCCTTGGGCCCCTTGACGGTATTCTCCACCGCCGGGGTGGAGGGCCCCCGGTTGACCGGGGTCTTGACCTCGAAGGCCACCGCCCCGATCTCCGGGAACAGCGCCACGCAGAAGCCGTTGACCAGCTTCAGCGCCGCGTCATCCAGATCCGCGCAGGCTTTTGTGGTGGCATTATAGACGCCGCCGCTGATTGCCAGGCGATAGGCCTCCGCCGGATCCGCCCCGGCATTCTCAAAAAGGGGCTTGAAGACATACTCCGAGATATCCGCCCCGGAGGTCAGGCCATCTATATAATAAGTATGGATGGTATTGCCGCCGCAGTTCAGATCCCGGGCCGTAAAATCCCCGGCTCCTTCAAAAAGCGCCCGGATATTTCCGTCCGTCAGTTCCCCCATTGTCTTCACCTCCCGGGTATCTTGCCCGGAAATATTGCATTTATCCCAGATTCGTGCTATATTAATATATTATGTGCACGGAGGGAATGGCCATGAGCAGAGTCAACGGCATCAAAAAACTCACCGACAACCGCTTTCTGAATCTTTATGAGCTGGACGCCAGCTTCCGGGACGGCTCTTCCGCCCCCTATTATGTGGCCTCCCGCCGCAGGGACGTCGATCAGCTGAAGGCCGTCACCCACGATAACCACGCCGACGGCGTCATCCTCTACGGCGTCCACGGCGAGAACCGAGATAAGGTGGTGCTGGTCCGCCAGTTCCGCTACCCGGTCAACGGCTACGTCTATGAATTCCCCGCCGGTCTCGTGGAGCCGGGGGAGGACATGCTGGAAGCGGGCATCCGGGAAATGTACGAGGAGACCGGTCTGGAATTCACCCCCGTCAGCACCGCCCGCCCCTTCTTCACCACCGTAGGCATGACCGACGAAAGCTGCGGCACCGTCTTCGGCTACTGCTCCGGCGTGCCCTCCAATGCCCATCAGGAAGGCACCGAGGATATCCAGGTGGTCCTGGCGGACCGTGCCGAATGCAGGCGTATATTGAAGGAAGAGAATGTCGCCATCATGTGCGCCTATATGCTGATGCATTTTATTGCCACGGAGGGTGATCCGCTAACCTTCTTAAATGCATAATGCAAAATGCAGAATGCAGAATTATGGAGTAATATATTTATCTCCCCATTGCGTCTTTCCCGTAGATTTTCAATCCGCACCAGTTGTGAAAAACCCATTTTAATCATTTTGCATTTTGCATTCAGCATTTTGCATTTTCCAGGAGGAAATTATGTCCCACACCATTGCCGCCGTTTCCACCGGCAGCCAGATTTCGGCCATCGGCATCATCCGCATGACCGGCGATGACTGCGCCGCCATCGGCGGGCGCGTATTTATATGTAAGAACGGAAGACCCCTGACCGAGGCTCCCAACCGGAAGCTGATCCTGGGTCAGCTCCGGGATAAGGAAGGCCGGGTCATCGATTCCTGCTGCGCCATCTATACCCGGGGTCCCCACAGCTACACCGGCGAGGACACGGTGGAGTTCCACTGCCACGGCTCCCCCGCCGTGCTGGCGGCGGGACTGGAAGCCCTGTATATCGCCGGCGCCCGTCCCGCGGGCCGGGGCGAATTTACCAAGCGGGCCTTCCTCAACGGCCGGATGGACCTGACCCAGGCGGAAGCCGTCATCGACCTGATCGAAGCCGACACCGCCGATGCCGCCGCCAACGCCGCGGGCCAGGTGGGCGGCGCGCTTCAGAAAAAACTGGCCCCCGTTTACGACGATCTGACCAACCTTTGCAGCCATTTCCACGCCGTGCTGGACTATCCCGACGAGGATATCGAAGATTTCGGCCTCGAATCCTACGAAGGCAGCCTGAATGCGGACGCCAGAACCCTCAGCGCCCTGCTGAATACCTACGGCCAGGGCCGGATCCTGCGCCGGGGCGTGGCCGCCGCCATCGTGGGCAAGCCCAATGTGGGCAAATCCAGCCTGCTGAACGCGCTGGCGGGCTATGAGCGTGTCATCGTCACGGAGGTGGCCGGCACCACCCGGGATACCGTGGAGGAGACCGTCCTGCTGGGCCACACCAGACTGCGGCTCATCGACACCGCCGGCATCCACGAAACCGAGGACCGGATCGAAGCCATGGGCGTGGAGCGGTCCAAAAAGGCCGTGGCGGACGCGGATCTGGTGATCTTCGTCTGCGACGGCTCCGAGTCCCTGACTGCCGAGGACGAAGCAGTCATCGATTTCTGCTGTGAGCACGAGCACGCCATCGCCCTCATCAATAAATCCGACAAGCCCGCCGCCGTGGCACCCAGCGACCTTCCCTTCATGACCGTCATCCCCATCTGCGCCAAAACCGGCGAAGGTCTCAGCCAGCTGGCGGATGTGGTGGAGGAGATGTTCGCGGGAGAAGCCCCCTGCGACGGCTCCCTGCTGACCAACACCCGTCAGTACGACGCCATCCGCCGGGCTTACGACGCCATGCTCCGTGCCCTCCGGGGCCTGAAGCTGGGCATCACCGCCGACGCGGTGCTGACCGATGTGGAGGAAGCCATGGAAGCCATGGGCGAAGTCACCGGCGCAACAGTCCGGGAGGACATCACCGCCAGAATTTTCGAGCGCTTCTGCGTCGGAAAATAATTGACAATTGAAAATTGAGGAAGCTCCTTCATTTTCAATTTCACTCATAAGGACTGAACACTATGATTTATCTTGACAATTCCGCCACCACGAAGCCCTGTGCCGAGGCCGTGGAGGCCATGACCCGCGCCATGACCGAAATCTGGGGCAATCCCAGCGCGCTGTACAGCTTCGGCATCGATACCGCCCACCAGCTTCGTGCCGCCCGAACCAAGGTCGCCGCCGCTCTGGGGGCAGAGCCCGACCGGGTGTTCTTCACCTCCGGCGGCACCGAAGCCGACAACTGGGCCATTTTCGGCACCATCAAGCGCTTCGGCAAGAAAAACAGGCATATCATCACCACCGCCGTGGAGCACCACGCCGTCCTCAACTGCATGAAGGAGCTGGAAGCCCAGGGCTACGAGGTGACCTACCTGAAGCCCGACAGTTTGGGCCGTGTCACTACCGATTCCCTGAAGGCCGCGCTGCGTAAGGACACCGTTCTGGTCTCCATCATGATGGTCAATAACGAGGCGGGCTCCGTCATGCCCATCGCCCAGATGGCCAAGCTGACCCACAAGCTCTGCCCCAACGCGGTGTTTCACACCGACGCTGTCCAGGGCTTCCTGAAGGTCCCCTTCCAGGCCAAGACCCTGGGCGCGGACCTGATCTCCATCTCCTCCCATAAGGTCCACGGCCCCAAGGGCTGCGGCGCCCTGTATATCAACCCCCGGCTCCGTTCCTTCCCCGCCATGATCCAGGGCGGCGGCCAGGAGCAGGGATACCGCAGCGGCACCGAGGGCACTCCCGCCATTTTCAGCTTCGCCGCGGCCTGCGCCGCGGGAGCCGCCACCTTCCGGGCCGATATCGCCCGGGAAAAGGCGCTGCTGGACGGCCTGATCGAAAAGCTGTCCCGCCTTCCCGGCGTGCGGATCAACGGCGCCCACGAAGCGCCCCATATTCTGTCCCTCTCCATCCCCGGCGTCCCAACCCAGAACACCATCAATATTCTGCAGGATCACGGCATCTGCGTCTCCGCCGGCTCCGCCTGCGCCAAGGGCCACCGGAGCCATGTGCTGGAAGCCATGGGCACTGCCAACGAGGTCATGGACGCCTCCTTCCGGGTCTCCCTGTGCAAAGACACCACCGCCCAGGAGCTGGACACGCTGGCGGAGGTCATCGAAAAGGAGATCCTGCCCAGAGCCCGCTGAGAGACATAACTTTTCGTCTGTGGGTCAAAATGAAATTCTGCACAAGCAAAGTTGCGCGAAAGAAGTGTCGATTATTCAAATTGACACTTCTTTCTTTTTTCCTGCAAGTTTTTCAATCTTTGTTGCAAAAAACACTTGTATTCTCAGGGGCAATCTGCTACAATGTCCCCATCAAAAAGACCTTCAAGGGAGGACATTTGTTTATGAGTTATGTAGACGATATTCTGGCACGGGTCAAGGCCCAGAACCCCAATGAGCCCGAATTCAATCAGGCTGTTTACGAGGTCATGGAATCTCTGCGTCCCGTCATCGAAAAGAACGAGGAGAAGTACCGCCGGGACGCGCTGCTGGAGCGGCTGACCACCCCCGAGCGGACCATCCTGTTCCGGGTCCCCTGGGTGGATGACAAGGGCCAGGTCCAGGTCAACAACGGCTACCGGGTCCAGTTCAACTCCGCCATCGGCCCCTACAAGGGCGGCCTGCGGTTCCATCCTTCCGTCAACCTGAGCGTCATCAAGTTCCTGGGCTTCGAGCAGATCTTCAAGAACTCCCTGACCGGTCTGCCCATCGGCGGCGGCAAGGGCGGCTCTGACTTCGACCCCAAGGGCAAGTCCGACCGGGAGATCATGGCCTTCTGCCAGAGCTTCATGACCGAGCTCTGCAAGCACATCGGCGCTGATACCGACGTGCCCGCCGGTGATATCGGCGTCGGCGGCCGTGAGATCGGCTATATGTACGGCCAGTATAAGCGCATCCGCAACCTGTACGAGGGCGTCCTCACCGGCAAGGGCCTGAGCTACGGCGGCTCCCTGGCTAGAACCCAGGCCACCGGCTACGGCCTGCTGTACCTGACCGACGAGATGCTGAAGTGCAACGGCAAGAGCCTGGAAGGCAAGACCGTCGTGGTTTCCGGCGCCGGCAACGTGGCCACCTACGCCATCGAGAAGGCCTGGCAGCTGGGCGCCAAGCCCGTCACCTGCTCCGACTCCAACGGCTGGATCTACGATCCCGACGGCATCGACGTCGCCACCCTGATCGACGTCAAGCAGGTCAAGCGTGCCCGCCTGACCGAGTACGCCAAGGCCCGTCCCAATTCCGTCTACCACGAGGGCAAGGGCGTCTGGACCACCAAGTGCGACGTGGCTCTGCCCTGCGCCACCCAGAACGAGCTGAACCTGGAGGACGCCAAGGCTCTGGTGGCGAATGGCTGCTTCGCCGTTGCCGAAGGCGCCAACATGCCCACCACCCTGGACGCCACCACCTACTTCCAGGAAAACGGCATCCTGTTCTGTCCCGGCAAGGCTTCCAATGCCGGCGGTGTCGCCACCTCCGCCCTGGAAATGAGCCAGAATTCCGAGCGTCTGAGCTGGAGCTTCCAGGAGGTCGACGCCAAGCTGAAGGGCATCATGGTCAATATCTTCCACAATCTGGACAATGCCGCCAAGGAGTACGGCATGGAAGGCAACTATGTGGCCGGCGCTAACATCGCCGGTTTCATGAAGGTCGCCGACGCCATGCAGGCACAGGGTATTGTGTGATCCAAGCGTCAATTCAGCCCCGGACTTTCCCGTCCGGGGCTGAATCTGTCAGGAATGCGGTGGTGTATCAAATTGTAGTTTATCTCACTGGCGCGGGAGCGCCCCAAGGCTCCCTTGTGTAAAGGGAGCTGTCAAAAATCTCCGATTTTTGACTGAGGGATTGCTGCACCGCAGTACGAATTCGCCGAAATGTTGGTGGTTATTCCAGCCTTCTGCTGCACAATCCCCCAGTCTCGGCTATCGCCGAGCCAGCCCCCTTTACACAAGGGGGCCTTTGGGTGCGGCAGACAACTGACAGATAAACTACAATT
>JAFUMG010000084.1 GCA_017473225.1 Oscillospiraceae bacterium
CGAATTCGCCGAAATGTTGGTGGTTATTCCAGACTTCTGCTGCACAATCCCCCAGTCTCGGCTATCGCCGAGCCAGCCCCCTTTACACAAGGGGGCCTTTGGGTGCGGCAGACAACTGACAGATAAACTACAATTTGAAATCTCTTTTTTGGAAACGCTTCCATTTTGGACAAAAATGGTATATAATACGCTTTGGCGACATGCCGCGAAGAAAACACATCAGGAGAAATGTATGCGTATTTTGTTCGACAGCAAGCAGCTGCAGTATAAAAACCCCTTCGGCACCCTGGTCCCCGGCCAGGAATGTGTCTACAATATCCATATCCCCGGCACCGTCCAGACCACCCGGGTGGAGTGCATCTTCAGCTATGAGGACGGCTCCCACGCCATGACGGTCCCGCTGGAATATAAGATGAAGAAGGGCCCCTACGAAATTTTCCAGGGCCGGTTCACCATCGATAACCCTGGCCTGTATTTCTATTATTTCTACATCACCACCCGCACCGGCGGCTTCCGCCTGTTCAAGGAGGGGGACCAGACCAACATGGAGGCCGGCGATACCTGGCAGCTCAGCTGCGTCCCCGCGGATTTCGCGGTCCCGGATTGGGCCCGAGGCGCCACCATCTATCAGGTGTTCCCGGACCGGTTCTGCAAATCCGGCCGTGTGGACCTGACCGGCAAGCTGGAGCCCTACACCGTCCATCAGGACTGGTACGAGGAGGTCTCCTGGCAGCCCACCCCCGAGGGGCTGGTGCTGAATAATGATTTCTACGGCGGCAATTTCAAGGGCATCACCGAGAAGATGGACTATATCGCCAGCCTGGGCACCACCATTCTCTACCTGAACCCCATCTCCAAGAGCTTTTCCTCCCACCGCTACGATACCGGCGATTATAAGGTCCCCGACCCCATGCTGGGCACCGAGGCGGATTTCACGGCCCTTTGCAACGCGGCCCACGCCTGGGGTATCCGGGTGATCCTGGACGGCGTCTATTCCCACACCGGCTCCGACAGCCTGTACTTCAACCGGGAGCGCAGCTTCCCCAGCGTCGGCGCCTATCAGTCCCGGGAATCCCGGTATTCCAGCTGGTATACCTTCTACCAGTGGCCTGATAATTACAATTCCTGGTGGAATTTCGACACCCTGCCCACGGTCAATAAGATGGACCCCCAGTTCCTGGACTATATCATCCGGGATGAGGACAGCGTGGTGGCCCACTGGCTGAAGGCCGGCGCCGACGGTTTCCGGCTGGACGTGGCCGACGAGCTGCCCGATGACTTCATCAAGCTGCTCCGGGACCGCATCCGGGCCATCAAGCCCGACGCCCTGCTCATCGGCGAGGTCTGGGAGGATGCTTCCAATAAGATCTCCTACGGCGGCCGCCGACGGTATTTCACCAACGGCGAGCTGGATTCCGTTATGAATTATCCCTTCCGTACCGCCATCATCAATTTCCTCCGGGAATGGGACTCCGGCCGGGCGCTGAAGGAGACGGTCATGTCCATCGTGGAGAATTACCCCGCCCAGGTGGTCCAGTGCAACATGAACCTGCTGGGTACCCATGACACCCCCCGGATCCTGACGGCGCTGGTGGACGATTTCAGCGGCTCCCGGCGGGAGCAGGCCCAGCGGCGGCTGTCCCGGCAGAAGCTGATCGTGGCTCAGGAGCGCCTGCTGATGGCCTCCTTCCTGCAGTACACCCTCCCCGGCAGCCCCAGCCTGTATTACGGCGACGAGGCGCTGATGGAGGGCTACAAGGATCCCTTCAACCGCCGCACCTATCCCTGGGGCCGGGAGGACCGGGACCTGCTGCGCCATTATCAGCGGCTGGGCCAGCTGCGCCGGGACCATGAGGTCCTGCGGCTGGGCGATATCAGCTTCTTCCAGGCGGAGGACCAGCGGATCGGCTTCAAGCGCTGCTATAACGGCAAGGAAATGCTGATTTATGTAAACCGCAGCGATGATCCCTGGGATATCCCCGCGGGCAATGTGGTATTCGGCAGCAATCTGCGGACCGTGGCCCCGGACTGGCTGACTCTGGCGCCCATGGGCTTCTGCGTGGTGGAGGGCTGAGATGGAACGGGAAGAATTTGTCTCCGGCTACTGCCGCCAGCTGGACGCCAGCCGCATGGTGGAGGTGCTGGTGGTGGATGGCCAGCTTGATGAAGTGGACTGCGGCTATTTCAGCTGCGTCTACCGGCCCAATTGCCAGATCGCCCAGCGGATCGACGAGATCGCCCAGGCGGAAATGTAAAGACAAGGCCACCGGCTAAGCCGCAATGTCACTAAGTTAGCGACATTGGTGTGAAAGCAAGTCCCACAACGAATGAGTGCATCCCGCGAGGGATGCACTTTTTCAGCAAAAAGGGCATGACAAGTAAGCGGATCGAAAAATCCGCTTAAAAAGGCTATTCAAA
>JAFUMG010000085.1 GCA_017473225.1 Oscillospiraceae bacterium
GATACATCCACTTCTATAACTCCGAGCGCATCCAGAATAAAACTGGAGTGGCGCCGCTGACGCTGCGCCACTCCGCGTAAAACTAAATATTTCCTACATAGGGGCTTTTTGTACTGTCCGCACAATCTGGGGCAGTACATATCACCGGAGGGCTGATACTGCTTATTTGGTTTCTTCTTTCTGGATGGGCTTGCGGATGGTGCCTTCCTTCAGCACCACGGCGGTGCGGGCGGGGAGGTACAGCTCCACAAACTGGTTGCCGTCGAACTCCTTGGCGGGATAGGTGATGTGCTTGACCTGGTCCCAGCCGCCGTACTTCTCGTCGTCGGTGCAGATCTCAACGGTGTAGTCCGCCTTGTTGGGGATGGGCACCAGCACGTTGGTGTAGGAATTGCAGGGGCTGAAGTTGAAGGCGAAGAGCAGGCCCTTGCGGTAGAAGACGATGACCTGCCGGTAGGAATCGGACAGCCGCAGGTCGCCCATGCGCTGCTCGAACATTTTGGCGTCCTTGGTCAGATGGATCATGTCCTCGTCGAAGTCGTTCAGCCACTGGTATTTCAGCATGCCGTTCTCCTTCAGGCTCCACTGGCGGCGGCAGTAGTGGAAGCTCCAGCCGTTGCCCTCCCGGGGGAAGTCGATCCATTCGGGGTGGCCGAATTCGTTGCCCATGAAGTTCAGGTACGCCTCACCGCCGCCGGCCAGGGTGTACAGGCGGATCATCTTGTGCAGGGCGATGGCACGGTCGATGGTCTGGTTGTGGCAGTCCTTGTTCATGTCGGTGTACATATTGGCGCCGGCCAGACGGAAGATCATGGTCTGATCGCCCACCAGAGCCTGGTCGTGGCTCTCCACATAGGCGACGGTATCCTCGCCGGGGCGGCGCATACACATGCTGCACCACATGCCGAAGATATCCCAGAATTCATCCTGGGTCTTGGAGGCCTTGACCCACATATCGGGCAGGCCCATGCCCAGGCGGTAGTCGAAGCCCACGCCGCCGTCCTCAATGGGCAGGCACATGCCGGGCATACCAGACATATCTTCGGCGATGGTGATGGCGTTGGGGTTCACCTGGCGGATCAGCTCATTGGCCAGCTGCAGGTAGGTGATGGCCTCGGTGTGGGTGTTGTAGGAGAAATACTTGTCGTTGGAGTTGAAGTCGGTGCCCAGACCGTGGTCGTGGTACAGCATGGAGGTGACGCCGTCGAAGCGGAAGCCGTCGAAGTGATACTCGGTCATCCAGAACTTCAGGTTGGAGAGCAGGAAGTGGATGACGCCGGTCTTACCGTAGTCAAAGCACTTGGTGCCCCAGGCGGGATGGTCGCCCTTGGCGCCGGAGTGGAAGAACTGCCACTCGGTGCCGTCGAACATGTTGATGCCCTCGGCGGTGTTCTTGACGGCGTGGGAGTGGACCACATCCAGCAGCACCCGGATGCCCATCTCATGGGCGGTGTTCACCAGATACTTCAGATCCTCGGGCTTGCCGAACCAGCTGGACGCGGCAAAGAAGTTGGAGACCTGATAGCCGAAGGAGCCGTAGTAGGGGTGCTCCATGATGGCCATCAGCTGGATGGTATTGTAGCCCGCCTTCTTCACATGGGGCAGCACCTTGTCGGCGAACTCCCGGTAGGAGCCCACCTTGCCCTCCTCCTGGGCCATGCCCACATGGGCCTCGTAGATGTACAGGGAATCCTCGCCCTGGAAGTCCTTGTCAGTCCAGTTGAAGACCTTCCGATCATCCACGACCTCGGCTTCGAAGGTGTTGTTGGACTTGTTCTGGACCACACGGCGGATGTACAGGGGCAGGTGCTCGGTGCGGGTCATGTTGGCGTCCACGACGGTCTTGACCTTGCAGCCCTCCCACAGAGCGTCGTCGCCCTCCAGGAACAGCTCCCAGTTGCCGTTGCCGATGTTCTTCAGGGGATGGCTGGTCTTGTTCCAGTTGTTGAATTCGCCCTCCAGATACAGCTGATAGGCGCTGGGGGCCCATTCCCGGTAGACCCAGCCGCCGTCCACATGGTGGATGCCGAAGTACTCATGGGCGTTGGCGAATTCGTTCAGGGTCTGGCCTTCGGCCAGGATGCGCTGCTTGGTGGCACGGTAGAGGAACATCCGCAGATCGATGTCACCGGCGAAGGGCTGCAGTTGAGGGTTCAGTTCCAAGATCTTGTACATAGTAACGATAACTCCTTTTTTGTGAAAACGGGTTCGTGGTTCGTATGATAATCTTATTATAGCGAATCGGAATCCAAAAAGCAATGCCGGGATGCAAGAATCCGGCGGCGGGCGGAAATGTTTGTGTCCGTTGACAGATTGCAAGGGGCCATCGCTGGACGAAAGACGCTCCATCCGCTACAATGGAAATATCCGAACAGAAGGAGGAATGACAATGGAATTTAGGGAACGGTCATATGAGCTGCGGCGGCAGAAGGGGCTTTCTCAGGAGGAGCTGGCGAACCGGCTGGATGTGACCCGCCAGACCATCTCCAAATGGGAGGCTGGCGATTCGGCCCCGGACATGGAGAAGCTGGCGGCGCTGAGCGAAGAGTTCGGCGTCTCCCTGGATGAGCTGGTGCTGGGCAAGGTCCCCGTGACCACAAGGTTGGACGCCCTGGGTGACAAGGTGCTGACCCGGGAGAACAAGGAACGGGCGAAGAAGGGCGCGAAGATCCTGGGGATCATCCTGGCCGCGGTGCTGGCGGTGGATGTGATCTCCATGATCGTATATTTCCTGGCCTTCGGTTTTCCGAAATAACAGGCAGGTCTTGGATTTAGTTTGTCGCGCAGCAATACGAAATTGTAGTATTTCCTGCGGTAATTATTGAAATCGTGCGCTTTGCGCACACCATCATTCTGCATTTTGCATTTTAAATTTTGCATTGCGGTGCCGCCCCGGGAACGCTTTTCACCGGGGCGGCATATCTTGTATTTGGAGACCCGCCGTGGTATAATTCGGAAAAAGTGAGGTGGAATCAGATGCTGAAATTCGGAATGCCCACGCTGATCGAGCTGCCGTCCATCGAAGACTGCGCCGCGCTGTGCCGGGAGCTGGGACTGGGGTTCGTGGAGATGAATATGAACCTGCCCCAATATCAGGTCCGGACCATGGATCCGGCCCGTTTCCGGGCGGTGGCGGAGGAATATGGGATCTCCTATACCATTCATCTGGACGAAAATCTGAACCCCTGTGATTTCAACCCGGCGGTGGCGAAGGCCTACCGGGACACGGCGTTGGAGACCATCGAATTTGCCAAGGCACTGGGGGTGCCGGTGCTGAATATGCACATGGCCATGGGGGTCTATTTCACCCTGCCGGAAGGGAAGGTGTTCCTGTTTGAGCGGTACCGGGAGGAATACCGGGAGAACCTGGCCGTCTTCCGGGATGCCTGCGAAAGGGCCGCCGGCGGCAGCGGTATCAGGATCTGCGTGGAGAACTGGTTCGGCTACCCGGACTGGCAGGTGGAAGCCCTGGACCTGCTGCTGGAAAGTCCTGTCTTTGGCCTGACCTTTGACGTGGGCCATAACCACTGCAAGGGCGGCATCGACGAGCCGGTGATCCTGGAACGGGCGGCGCGTCTGTGCCATATCCATCTCCACGACGCGAAGGACGGCAGGGCGGACCATCTGGCCCTGGGGACTGGGCAGCTGGATGTGCCCCGGTATCTGCGCCTGGCGGAGGAAAGAAACTGCACCGTGGTGCTGGAGACCAAAACAGCGGCAGGCCTGCGGCAGTCTGTGGAATGGCTGCGGAAATTGAAGATGGAATGAATACAGCCCACGGCAAAAGCCGTGGGCTGTTGGTGTGACAGGGATTTTAAATTGTAGTTTATCTGTCAGTTGTCTGCCGCACCCAAAGGCCCCCTTGTGTAAAGGGGGCCGGCTCGGCGATAGCCGAGACTGGGGGATTGTGCAGCAGAAGTCTGGAATAACCACCAGCATTTCGGCGAATTCGTACTGCAGTGCAGCAATCCTTCAGTCAAAAA
>JAFUMG010000086.1 GCA_017473225.1 Oscillospiraceae bacterium
CTGCCCACCAAGAAAGAGATCGTCACCATCCTGCGCGCTGTCCACAAGTACAAGGATTCCCGCGAGCAGTTTGAGCGCCGCACTCACAAGCGTCTGATCGATATTCTCAACCCCAATCAGAAGACCGTCGAGGCTCTGATGAGCCTGGATCTCCCCGCTGGTGTTGAGATTGAGATAAAGCTGTAATTTTTACGTAACAACGAAAATTTACAGCAGCCCGCACTGTCTGGCATCGGGCGGACGGGTCATGTCGGCAGCTGAACCCAATGCAGCAGTCGACCAATAACCTAATAAAAAAGGAGTAAACCCAAGATGAAGAAAGCAATCATCGGCAAGAAAGTGGGCATGACCCAGATCTTCGATGAGAGCGGCAAGGTGATCCCTGTTACCGTCGTGGAAGCAGGCCCCTGTGTCGTCACTCAGAAGAAGACCGTTGAGACCGACGGCTATACTGCCGTCCAGCTGGGCTACGGCGACGTCGCCGAGAAGAAGCTCAGCAAGCCCGAGCAGGGCCACCTGAAGAAGGCTGGCGTTGCTCCCAAGAAGTACCTGAAGGAGTTCAAGCTGGAAGACGCTGAGTCCATGAACGTGGGCGATGAGGTCAAGGCTGACGCCTTCGCTGCCGGCGACAAGATCGATGTTACCGGCATCAGCAAGGGCCACGGCTACCAGGGCGTTATCAAGCGCTACGGCGCCGGCCGCACTCCCATGACCCACGGCGGCGGCCCTGTCCATCGTCACGCTGGTTCTATGGGTGCTTCTTCCCATCAGTCCCGCATCTTCCCCGGCAAGATCGGCGCAGGTCAGATGGGCAACACTCAGGTCACCATTGAGAACCTGGATGTCGTGAAGGTCGATGCAGATCTGAACATGATCGTTATCCGCGGTGCCATCCCCGGCCCCAAGGGCGGTCTGGTTTATATCCGCAACACCGTCAAGAACAACAAGGTCAAGAATGTCGAGACCGGCATCAGCAAGAATCCTCAGAAGGCTTCCGGCAGAAATCCCCAGAAGGCTTCTGCGAGAAACGGCTAAGGAAAGGAGATCCTAAATCATGCTTAAGACTAATGTTTACAATATGTCCGGCGAGCTGGTTGGCGAGATCGAACTGTCCGAAGCTGTGTTCGGCATTGCTCCCAATCAGGCTGTGGTCCATGACGCTGTCAAGAACCACCTGGCCAACAAGCGTCAGGGCACTCAGAGCGCTCTGACCCGCGCAGAGGTTTCCGGCGGCGGCCGTAAGCCCTGGCGTCAGAAGGGCACCGGCCGTGCCCGTCAGGGTTCCACCCGCGCTCCCCAGTGGACCCACGGTGGTATCGTGTTCGCTCCCAAGCCCCGCGATTACTCCTACACCCTGAACAAGAAGGCTAAGCGCCTGGCTCTGAAGAGCGTCCTGAGCGCTAAGGCTTCCGAGGCCAACATCGTCGTCATCGACTCCATCAAGATGGACGCTCCCAAGACCAAGGAGTTCGCCAAGTTCCTGGCTGCTGTCGGCTGCAACACCAAGACTCTGGTTGTTACCGCTGAGGCTGATCAGAACGTCGTGAAGTCCGGCCGCAACATCCCCGGCTGCGAGGTCACCTTCGCCAACCTGATCAATGTTTACGACGTGATCAACGCTAACAAGCTGGTTGTCGATCAGGCTGCTCTGGCCAAGATCGAGGAGGTATTCGCATAATGAAGAACGTTTACGATATCATCAGAAGACCTGTTATCACCGAGCAGTCCATGGAGGCTGTCGCCGATAAGAAGTATGTCTTCATGGTCGACGTTGACGCCAACAAGACCGAGATCAAGGCTGCCGTTGAGGCTGTCTTCGGTGTGAAGGTCGCTAAGGTCAACACCATCCGTATGCAGGGCAAGGTCAAGCGCACCGGCGCTTACCCCGCTGGCAAGCGTGCCGAGTACAAGAAGGCCATTGTCACCCTGACCGCTGACTCCAAGACCATCGAGTTCTTCGAGGGTATGGTCTAATCCATCTCAATAAAGGAGAGAAACGCAAATGGCAATTAAGACTTTTAAGCCTTATACCGCTGCTCGCAGAAACATGACTGTTTCCGCTTTCGACGGTGTGGATAAGAAGGCAAAACCTGAGCGTAGCCTGGTTGAGACCCTGAAGAAGAACTCCGGTCGCAACAGCTATGGTCACATCACCGTCCGTCATCGCGGCGGCGGCAACAAGCGGAAGTACCGCGTGATCGACTTCAAGCGCCAGAAGCTGGATATGCCCGCTACTGTCGAGCGCATCGAGTACGATCCCAACCGCTCCGCTTTCATCGCTCTGATCAAGTACGAAGACGGCACTCTGAGCTACATCCTGGCTCCCTACGGCCTGAAGGCCGGTGACCAGGTCATCTCCTCCGCTTCTGCCGACATCAAGCCCGGCAACTGCCTGCCCATCGCCAACATTCCTGTCGGTACTGTGATCCACAATGTGGAGCTGCAGCCCGGCCACGGCGCTCAGCTGGTCCGCTCCGCCGGCACCGCTGCTCAGCTGATGGCTAAGGAAGGCGAGCTGGCTCAGGTCCGTCTGCCCTCCGGTGAAGTTCGCTATGTCCGCGTCAACTGCACCGCTTGCATCGGTCAGGTCGGTAATCTGGACCACGAGAACATTCACATTGGTAAGGCCGGCCGTACCCGCCACATGGGTATCCGTCCCACCGTCCGTGGTTCCGTCATGAACCCCAACGACCATCCTCACGGTGGTGGTGAGGGCCGCGCGCCTGTCGGCCGTCCCGGCCCTGTGACTCCCTGGGGCAAGCCTGCTATGGGTTACAAGACTCGTAAGACCAAGAACCCCACTGACAAGTTCATTGTCAAGCGCAGAAACAGCAAGTAAGGAGGAAATGAAATGAGCAGAAGTATCAAAAAGGGCCCTTTCGTAGCTCCCGAGCTGTACAAGCGCGTTGAGGAGCTGAACAAGGCTGGCGACAAGAAGGTTCTGAAGACCTGGTCCAGATCTTCCACCATCTTCCCCTCCTTCGTTGGTCACACCATCGCTGTCCACGACGGCCGCAAGCACGTGCCTGTCTATATCACTGAGGATATGGTCGGTCACAAGCTGGGTGAGTTCGTTCCCACCCGCACCTTCCGCGGTCACTCCGGCAGCAAGACCGCTAACAGCAAGTAAGGAGGTACGAAAATGGAAGCATTTGCACATGTAAAGTACGTCCGTATGTCTCCCCGTAAGGTCAAGCTGGTTTGCGACATGATCCGGGGCCAGGACGTTAAGACCGCTGCTGCGTACCTGAGCCAGACTTCTAAGGCTGCTTGCGAGCCCATGGCCAAGCTGCTGAAGAGCGCTGTGGCTAACGCTGAGCACAATCACGGCATGAACGCCGATAATCTGTATGTCTCCACCGTCATCGCGAACCCCGGCCCCATCCTGAAGCGCGGCCGCATCGCATCCCGTCGTGGTTTCGTCCGGATCAACAAGAGAACCACTCACATCACCATCGGTGTGAGCGAGAAGGCTTAATCAGGAGGTAGCTATGGGTCAGAAAGTTAATCCCCATGGACTGCGGGTTGGCGTTATCAAGGATTGGGATTCCCGCTGGTACGCCCGCGAGGACAAGGTCGGTGACCTGGTCGTCGAAGATTACAACATCCGTAAGTATCTGAAGAACAAGCTGTACGCCGCTGGCGTCGCTAAGATCGAGATCGAGCGTTCTAACGGCAAGGTCAAGATCAACATCAACTGCTCCCGTCCCGGCGTGGTCATCGGTAAGGCTGGTGCCGAAATCGAGAACCTGCGCAAGGACATGGAAGCCCGTCTGGGCAAGGCTGTCAACCTGAACATCGTTGAGGTCCGCAGCCCTGACCTGAACGCTCAGCTGGTCGCTGAGAACATCGCACAGCAGCTGGAGAAGCGTATCTCCTTCCGCCGTGCTATGAAGAAGGCTATGCAGCAGGCTACCCGCCTGGGTGCCAAGGGCATCAAGGTCACCTGCGGCGGCCGTCTGGGCGGCGCTGAAATCGCCCGCTCCGAGTCCTATCACGAGGGCACCATCCCCCTGCAGACCATCCGTGCCGACATCGAGTACGGCTTCGCTGAGGCTGCCACCACTTATGGCCGCATCGGTGTTAAGGTTTGGATCTACAAGGGCGAGGTCCTGAACACCACCCTGCGCGCTGCCGCTCCCGAACCCGAGAAGCGCGAGCGCCGCGACCGCCGCGACAACCGCCGTGGTGACCGCCGTCAGGGTGACCGCCGTAACAACGGTGAGAGAAGAAACTACAACCGCGAAGGAGGTAACCGCTAATGCTGATGCCTAAGAGAGTCAAGTACCGCAAGGTTCAGCGTGGTCGTATGACCGGTGCTGCCTCCCGCGGCAACAAGGTTGCCTACGGTGATTTCGGCATCCAGGCTCTGGAGCCCGGCTGGATCACCGGCAATCAGATCGAGGCTGCTCGTATTGCCATGACCCGTTACACCAAGCGTGGTGGTAAGGTCTGGATCAAGATCTTCCCTGACAAGCCCTACTCCAAGAAAGGCCTGGGCACCCGTATGGGTTCCGGTAAGGGCGCACCCGAAGGCTGGGTTGCAGTCGTGAAGAATCAGAAGGTGATGTTCGAGATCGGCGGCGTGTCCGAGGAAGTTGCCCGTGAGGCACTGCGTCTGGCACAGCACAAGCTGCCCATCAAGACCCGTATCATCACCAAGGAAGTTTCTGAGATTGGTGGTGAATAATGATGAAGGCAAAGGAAATCAAGAATCTGTCCGTTGAAGAGCTGACCAAGAAGCTGGACGAGCTGAAGAAGGATCTGTTCATGCTGCGCATGCAGCACGCAACCAATCAGCTGGATAACCCCATGCAGATTGCCGCTGTCAAGAAGGACATTGCCCGCATCAAGACCATTATTCGTGAGAAAGAGACCAACGTCTGAGGAGGAAAGCGTTAATGAGCGAGAATAGAGCATTCCGTAAAACCAGAATTGGTCAGGTCGTCTCCGATAAGATGGACAAGACCATTGTGGTTGCAATTGAGGATAGCGTTCAGCATCCTCTGTATAAGAAGACCATGAAGCGGACCTACAAGCTGAAGGCACACGACGAGAACAACGAGTGCGGCATCGGCGATACCGTTGAGGTCATGGAGACCCGTCCCCTGTCCAAGGACAAGCGTTGGAGACTGGTCGAAATCATTGAGAAGGCTAAGTAAGGAGGTCGGCGAGTTATGATTCAGAATGAAAGCTATCTGAAGGTTGCC
>JAFUMG010000004.1 GCA_017473225.1 Oscillospiraceae bacterium
CTCCTGGCATACGTTCTTTCCGCGGTATGTCACGAGACTCCGGGAAGAACCACAGAACAGACAGGCCGGTTCAAACTTCTGCAAGACGATCCGATCGTTTTCCATAAAGATTTCCAACTCGTCGCGCTCGGCAATATCCAGTGTGCGCCGCAGCTCAATGGGCAGCACGATCCTGCCAAGTTCGTCCACCTTGCGAATGATTCCTGTAGACTTCATAGTGGGCAGCTCTCCTCATTTTCCGATTCATAAACCGCTGCTGAGTCTGTTTTGCGGTTTATTTAGTATATTATACTGTTATTCGCAATTAGTGTCAAACATTTTTTGAAACTTTTGTAATATTTTGTTGAATTTTGCGTGTCTGATTTCCGGCTCGTCCGCATATGGTTCAGCAAGGGAGGAATGGACATGGTAATGAGCTGGATCTGGAGTGGGATCGTTCTGCTTTCGCTGTTCTGCGCGGTCCTGACGGGAAACGGGAGCGCCCTGGCGGCGGCGGTGCCCCAGGGGGCCCAGGCGGGCGTTACACTGGCCCTTTCCATGGCAGGCTCCATCTGCCTGTGGACAGGGATCGGCCGGCTGATGGAGCACGCGGGCATGACCGCCGCGCTGGCGAGGCTCCTGTCTCCCCTGCTGCGCCGGGTCTTCCCCGGCACCAAAAGGGACCCGGTGCTGGCCCGGGAGCTTTCCGGGAATATCTGCGCCAATTTTCTGGGGCTGGGGAACGCCGCAACCCCCATGGGCATCCGGGCCGTTCAGAGGATGTCCCGGTCTGATGGCATCGCCACCGACGAGATGTGCCGGCTCATCGTGCTGAACACCGCGTCCATTCAGCTGATCCCCGCCAATGTGGCCGCGGTCCGGGCATCCCTGGGCTGCGCCGCGCCCTTTGATATCCTCCCGGCGGTGTGGGTCACCAGCGTCTGCTCCGCCGGTCTGGGCGTCGCCGCGGCCTGGCTGCTGGGAAAGGCGCTGCGCCATGACTGACTATATCGTCCCGCTGCTGATCCTGGCGGCGGTGCTGCTGACGCTGCACAGGAAGGAAAACACCTATGACATTCTCCTTCAGGGCGGCGCCGAGGGGCTGAAGCTGCTGGGGAGCATCCTGCCTGCGCTGGTTCTGCTGCTCTGCGCGGTGCATATGCTCCGGGCCTCCGGGGCCATGGAGCTGCTCTCCTCCCTGTTGGCTCCCGCCTTCCGATTTCTGGGCATCCCGCCGGAGACGGCCATGCTGGTTCTGATCCGTCCCATCAGCGGCAGCGCGGCCTTGGCCGTAGGCGCGGATCTGATGGCGCAATTCGGCCCCGATTCCCTCGTGGGCCGAACCGCCGCCGTGATGCTGGGCTCCACAGAGACGACCTTCTACACCATCAGCGTCTATTTCGGCGCAGTGGGCATCAAGAAGACCCGCTACGCCATCCCCGCGGCGCTGTTCGCCGATCTGGTAGGCTTCTGCATGGCCAGTTGGACGGTGAGGTGGATGTTTTAGGTTCAAATTGTAGTTTACCGCACTGGCGCGGGAGCGCCTAACTTGCCTCTCCCTTTGGGAGAGGTGCCCCGAAGGGGCGGAGAGGGCCCTCTCATCTCCGCGCTAAGAGCCGCCCTTCGGGCGGTTGCGCTCCGAAACGCGCCTGTGGGCGCAGAGTCACGCCTTCAGCGTGCCAGCTCTCCCAGAGGGAGAGCCAAGTGGGTGTGTGAACAGTACGATAAACTACAATTTAGGTATCATATGGGCGCAAAAAAGACGCACTGCTTTCGCGGTGCGTCCTTTTCTTACTCTTTCACATTTTCCACCGCGGCTTTGCGGCGGCGGCGACGGCGGGTGGTGCGCTGATCCTCGGGATCAGCCTTCTCCGCCCGGCGGGCGTAGGCCTCCGCCGCTTCGGAGGTGGCCTCGTAGGTCAGCCGGCTCACCCGGATCAGACCGTTCTGCTGCTCGCTGAGCCGCACCCGGATCAGGAATTTACCGTGCTCCGGGCAGGTGGCCATATCCATATAGCGGTGCCCCGGCTGGGCAAACCAGCGGGAACCCAGCATTCTCGCCTCGCAGACAGGGCAGCGGTTCTCCTCGCCGGACATGGCGCTGAGGGCCTCCCGCTTGTCGGCGAAGTCATAGTACACCTGCCGGCAGATGCAGCCCGGCAGCTCCGCGCCGTGGAAGCCATTTTCGTGGCTCTTCAGGGCCTGGTCATATTCCGCGGCGCCCCGCTTCAGATCCAGCTTCGCGCAGATCAGCGCCGTATGATAGGCGTCGCCCAGCGCGTCATGGGCAGGCCGGGTGGCCTCGATCTCAAACATCTCCATAGCGGTCTTCAGGGCCTTCTGGGCCGTGGAGCCGTCGGTCTGGGCGTTGAAGATCATCTGGGCGTTATACCATTTCTCGGTCCAGCCGGTCTCCAGGCCGAAGAGCTGGAGATTTTCCCGGAGGATACCGATGTCGTCAAAGCCCCAGGTCAGGAAGACGATATCCTCGCCGCACCAGGCCCGGAACTGCTCCATGGCGCTGGGGAAGGGCACGCCCTCCTCCTTCAGCCGGGCCTCCTTGATGCCCGTCAGCTTGCTGACCCGGCGGTTCAGGTGCCGGTAGTACTTGGGCTTGACCATAATCTGGAACTCGTCGGCCACCTGCTGGTCCTCGGTGACCCGCACCGCGCCGATCTGAATGATCTCGCCGCGGATCTGGACCGGCAGCACCTTCTTGGAAGAAGGGGATCCGGGCCAGGGCTGGTTCCATTCCATATCCAAAACAATATAATTCATGTTCGCAACCTCTGTTACATAATCCTACATGATATCATAGCATACCGATCCGCCATCTGTAAACAGAAAGTTGCAAATCTTCCGGATTTTTTGTGCTCCGTTTTGAAATGTAATGTCTACCCATGCAGGGGAGGAGCAATGCTCCTCCCCCCGCACAGGCGTTATTTCCTGCTCATCATTTTCTTCTGATCCAGGGCGCCCTCCTGCCAGCCTGGGCCCTTGCCGCAGACCGGACAGCTTTCCGCCGCCTGGGCAGAGGAATAGGTATAGCCGCAGTTCAGGCACTTCCAGGTGATAGGCTCGTCCTTCCGGGTCAGGGTATCCCCCGCCAGCTGGTCCGCCAGGGACAGGAAGGTATTGTGATGAACGCCCTCGATGGTGGCGATCCGCATCCACAGCCGGGCGGCTTCATCGAAGCCCTCCCGCCGTGCCATTTCCGCGAAGCCCGGATAGGCGCCGGTGTGCTCCTCCAGCTCGCCGTCAGCGGCGAAGACCAGGTTTTCCCGGGTATTTCCCAGCCGGAAGGGATATCCGGCATTCAGCTCGATATTGTCCGCGGTGCCGCCCAGCTTCTGGAGCCGTTCCAGGAATTCCTCGGCGTGGACCGCTTCGTTGGCGGCCGTTTCCTCGAAGATCCGCGCTACCCATTCCAGCCCCTCCTTCCGGGCCTGGTCCGCGTAGACGGTATACCGGGTCCGGGCCTGGGCTTCTCCCGCGAAGGACCGGGCCAGATTGAGCCTTGTCTGAGAATTGATAAAATCCATATTGCATCCTCCCTCTTCCTGAGGATGCCCGGTTTCCCAGAGCTGTATGCGCTTCTTGGCTTCCGCCTTGAGGGCGCTGTAGCGGAACGCGGCCCGCATGACAAAGTGCGCGATATTCTCCGCGCTGTTTTCGCCGAAGCTTTCTGTCAGCCGCGCTTCCATATCGGCCCGCGCTTCGGCGTTCTCCGCCAGGTACACAGCCTGGGCCACCACCTCATCCGGGTCCTTGCTGCCCAGGGCGAAGCCCATCTGGAGAAAGCGGTCAAAATTCTTCGCTTCGCAGCCACCGACGGCGTTGATGAACACCATGGGCAGATGCTTGTTGGCCGCTTCCGTGGAGCTGAGTCCGCCAGGCTTGGTGACGATCAGATCCGCAGCGTCCATATATGCCGGAATATCCGGCGTAAAGCCCAGGACCCGCAGCCGCGGGTCCCGTAGCTCGGACATGTCTTCATACAGCTTTTCATTTTTGCCGCAGACCGCGACCACCATGGCGTCCTCCGGCAGACGCGCTGCCAGTCCCTCAGCGATCTGACGGATGGGTCCGCAGCCCATGCTGCCGCACATCAGAAGGATCACCGTCCCCGTCCCGTTCAGGTCCAGAGCCTGTCTGGTCTCCGCCCGGTCACCCCGGCGGTAGAATTCCTGCCGCACCGGGATGCCGGCGGCGATCAGCTTCTCTCTGAGGATGCCCATCTGGCAGAATTCATCCTTCAGCTCCTCCGCCGGGATGAAGTAGCCGTCCAGCTCGCTCTGCTCCAGCAGGGGCGGCGCGGAATAATCCGTGCCCACGAAGAAGCAGGGCTCCCGCACGCCCCATTTCCGCCGCAGCTCCGTCATCATCAGGGCGGAGAACACATGGACGCAGATGATGGCGTCATAATTGCCGTCCACCACGATCTCCCACAGCTTCCTGGCGCCCAGGGCCAGCAGTTCAAACAGCGGCGTGGATTCATCCGGATCTCCCGCGTTCCGCTCGATGGCCCGGTAGCCCACATCCGAAAGTCTGGGGGCGTATTTATAAAGGCGTGTATGCCAATTACAGATAAATTTGGAAAATCTCGGAGACAGACAGGCCAGCACGTCCTCCATGACGCACTCCACGCCCCGCTCCTCCAGAACGTCCATCAGGGCCCTGGCCGTGGAATTATGTCCCTCGCCGGTATTGCAGGAAAGCATCAATACCCGCATCCGAAACACTTCCTTTCAATCAGAATATGGGAAGCAGATCGCAGAATACAGCGCCCTACGATGACATACTTGATCGCAGCGCTATACCGCGAGCTTCCATTGACATTCAGTTTATTATATTGTCCCCCATTCTTAAGAAAGTTACGAAAAAATGTCCAAAGTGTAAAAAATCCCCGAAGTGCCAAGGCACTTCGGGGACGGATATCCAATTACAGGGATTACTCCTCCAGCAGGGACAGGGCTTCCTCGTCGGCAACGATGGTGCAGTCGGGATGCAGCTGCAGGATGGATGCGGGGACCTTGGGATCGATGGGGCCGGTGAACATGGCCTTGACAGCCTGGGCCTTGTTCTTGCCGTTGACAACCATCAGGACCTTCTTGGCCTGCATGATGCCCCAGATGCCCATGGTGTAGGCCTGGCGGGGAACATCGTCACGGCTGGCGAAGAAACGCTGGTTGGCATCGATGGTGGACTCTGCCAGCTTGACGCAGTGGGTACCGGGGATGAAGACCTCGTCGGGCTCGTTGAAGCCGATGTGGCCGTTGGGGCCCATGCCCAGCAGCTGCAGGTCGGTGTGAAGCTCGCCGATCAGCTTATCATAGTTGCCGCACTCTGCCTCGGGATCCTCGGTCAGGCCACTGGGGATATTGCAGTTAGCCTGGTCGATGTTCACATGGTCGAACAGGTTGTTGCGCATGAAGTAGGCGTAGCTCTGGTCATGGTCCTTGCTCAGGCCCACATATTCGTCCAGATTGACGGTCTTGACCTGGGAGAAGTCCAGCTCGCCGGCTTCGTACTTCTTGATCAGCTCCTTATAGGTGCCCACGGGGCTGCTGCCGGTGGCCAGGCCCAGAACACAGTCGGGCTTCAGGGTCACGACGGAAGCGATGATGCCCGCAGCCTTGACGCTGACGTCAGCGTAGTCTTTCGCACGGATGAGTTTCATAATGAGGAGTCCCCTTTCGTGTAATTGAGATAAAATTCCGGTTGTTCCGTTGGTCTTAGTATAGCATCTTTCCCAATCCATGTACAGTCCCAAAATAAAAAAACAATCGATTTTTGCAAACACACAATTTCATTCGGCAAGTCCATTGCCGTCTGGCCTTATTTTTAATTCTGTTTTTGGCACTGTATTTATTGCCAGACCATTGTATAATACCACCATAAAGAAAAGGAGGTCATCCCTATGGAAAACAAAACCAAACTCACCACCCGCAAGATCGTTTTTGTTGGTCTGATGGCCGCGCTGACCTGCGTCGGCTCCTGGGCCCGCATTCCCGTACCCCTGGACATCGGCGGTACCTCTTACTTCCATCTGGGCAATATTTTCTGCGCTCTGTCCGGCATCCTGCTGGGACCCTGGCTGGGCGGCCTGGCAGCCGGTCTCGGCTCCGCTATTTTTGACATGTTCTACCCCGCCTTCATCTCCGAGTGCTGGCTCACCTTCCTGATGAAGGGTGCCTATGGTCTCATCGCCGGTCTGGTCATCCGCGCGGGCAGCAAGAAGTGGGGCTATGTGAAAGCCATTCTGGGCTCCGCCGCCGGCGCTATGACCTACGCGGTGCTGTATCTGGCCAAGAGCTACATCAAGGGCATCATCGTGTCCGGCTACACCGCCAGCGCCGCGTGGCTGGCCGTCATCGGCAAGCTGCCTGCCACCATCTTCAACGCGGTGGTCGCCATCATCTTCGCCCCCATCCTGGCCGTCGCCATCGACAAGGCCCTGAAGAAGAGCCACCTGACGCTGGAATGATGCCGCGCCTGTTGAAGGATCGCTGATAATCGAAACGCTCCGTCCATTATGGGACGGAGCGTTTTTCTCATTGTCTGACCGCCGCCTTTGCGTCGATCCTGTCAAAATTGTGGATCCAGTCCGCCTTCAGGAAATAGATCAGGAACACGATGGAGCTGCAGCTCCAGGTGATGGGATAGGCCCAGGCAACGGTTTCCAGCTGGTTGACAAATCTCAGGGCAACGTTGATGTAGGTCACCCGCAGCAGGCACCAGCAGGTCAGCATCACCGCCATGGGGACGGAAGCCTTGCCCGCGCCCCGCATGACGCCGGCGATACAGTGCGAGAAGGCCAGCAGGCAGTAGAACAGGCTGGTGACCCGCATATACCGGACGCCGTAGTCGATGACCTCCGGGCTGTCATTAAAAATGGCAATGAGCTGGGGCGCCAGGGTATAGCAGGTAACGCCGATCAGCTCCGCCATGAGCATGGAGCAGCAAAGGCCGAAGCCGATGCCCTTTTTCACCCGGTCATACTTGTGAGCCCCCAGATTCTGACCCACGAAGGTGGACAGGGCCTGCATGAAGCAGGTGATGGGCAGGAAGGCGAAGCCCTCGATCTTGGCATAGGAGCCGTGGCCGGCCATGGCGGCCTTGCCAAAGCTGTTGACATTGGTCTGAACAAAAACGTTGGCGATGGAGATCACGGAATTCTGGATGCCGGAGGGCAGACCGAAGCGGATGATATCCTTCAGGCTCTTCCAGTGGAAGCGGATCTCCCGAACCTTCAGCTGATAGGGCTCCCGGACACGGATCAGCCGGAGGAAGCACAGCAGGGCGCTGATGCCCTGGGAGATGGTGGTGGCCATGGCTGCGGCGCCGACGCCCCTGATCTCATCCCCCCGGAACAGCACTCCCACGAACAGCAGGTCCAGCACGATATTGACGCAGGTGGAGATCATCAGATAGTACAGCGGATGGCGGCTGTCCCCCACGGCATGGAGGATGCCCACAAAGATATTGTACATGACGGTGAAGATGGCGCCGCAGAAATAGAAACGGAAATAGGAAATGGAGATGGGGAGCACCTCCTCCGGAGTGCCCATGAGCCGCAGGATGGCCGGCGTGGCGCAGACGCCCACGATGTTCAGCACCGCGCCGGCGGTCAGGCCGAAGGCCACATCGGTGTGGATGGCTTCCCGCATGGCAGTGTAATCCCGGGCGCCGAAATACCGGGCAATGATAACGCCCGCGCCCATGGCCAGACCGTTGAAAAAGCCCACCATCATGAAGATCAGACTGCCGGAGGAGCTGACGGCGGCAAGGGCGTTGTCGCTGATGAAATTGCCCACGGCCCAGGAGTCGAAGGCGTTGTAAAACTGCTGAAAAACATTGCCCAGGAAAACCGGAAAGGCAAACAGAAGCATCTGCTTCCAGATGCAGCCCTCCGTCAGGGCAGCGCGGTCCGTATGCAAACCAAACACTTCCTTTGCTAAAAAGTTGCACCCGCAACAATGATGTTATACTCCACCCCGGAATAAATGTCAAGAGTCCGTGCATCCTAACGCCGGAGGGATGGTCATGAAAGAACGGGAATACGGAAAACTGGTGGCGGAAATGAGCCCCAAATCGCCCATCTGGCGGGACTGCCTGAACGCCTTCTGGATCGGCGGCCTGATCTGCTGCCTGGGGCAGGTCTTTGTGAATTGGTACACATCGCTGGGCCTCGAAAAAACCGACGCGGGCACCGCCGCGTCCATGAGCCTGGTGGCCCTGTCCGCCCTGCTGACGGGGCTGAGCGTCTATGATGACATCGCCAAGGTAGCAGGCGCCGGCACTCTGGTGCCCATCACCGGCTTCGCCAACTCCATCTCCGCCCCGGCGGTGGAATTTAAGACGGAAGGTATGGTACTCGGGGTTGGTGCCAAAATGTTCCAAATCGCTGGGCCGGTGATCGTGTATGGGCTGAGCGCCAGTGCGGTGTATGGGTTGATTTATTGGATATATCAAATAATGAAATAAGGAAAAGGCTTGACCGAATCGGTCAAGCCTTTTTGCGCAGGTTAATAATATTCAACATTGGTACATTTTGCTGAAAGAAAATCTACAAAATCATTTTGATTTATTTGCGCGTTTATTTGTGCGAGCGGGAGTATATAAGCGGCAACACTACTTTTATATAGAAGAATATAGCGGTTTTTGACTACGCATATCCGCTCAAAAATGGAATAGCTTTGCTCTGTACGCTGTAATGCTGTGATCTCTACCATCTTATCCTCGTAGAATTCTAAAGTGGATACAGGATCAAATGGTAATTTACCTACTTTCTTTAAGCGTTTCATCTGAGATTTTACATTCCAGATTAATATCTTTTTGAAAAAAACCATATATAGCAGGGTAAACAGCAGCAGTAGTGCTGCATATATGACGGAAAATGTTGTCAACCCCATTACCAGAAGGTAAATCGTTGCCAAAATTAGCATTGCGAGAACGAAGATAATGCGAGTTTTGTTAATCAGCTTTTTACCATAAACCGATTCAAATGAGTGAAACTTATTAAAGTCTAAATAATCGGCTTCACTGAGATTGATATTGAGCAGGAACAACATAAGGTACACCTCCTGCGAATAGTATATAGGATTACCGTTCTGATGTAAAGGTTTTTTAATTGGGTCCAGACTTGACAGCAGCAGACGGTTTCGTCCCAGGCATGGCGGTAAAGGCGTTTACGATCCTCATCGCAAACCCAAAATGTACACGGCCAACGTCATGATCGGGAGGATCGTCCAGCTGATGTATCATCCCATCAGCTCCCAGTCGGAGGGTTCCGCCCTGTCGACATCACGGATCCGGAATGCCATGTTCCAGCGGAACAGCTCGTCCGCAAAGAGAATGGACACGGCCGTGATCACGGAAACGAAAAGGCCAAGGAACCAGGCCATCCACTCTCCCCTGCTGGTCAGCTCAGGTCCGGCCAGCAGCCGCAGGATCTCAGACGCGGAGGGCGCCATCTGGTCGACTATATTGCCATCGCCATCGACGACAGTGCCGTCGCTCATCACCGCGGAAACCGTGATGCCGCCGTCCTCGGCGAACAGCACCAGATCATCCCCGCTTCCAAAAACGCCGCCGCGGAAGAACACCTCATCGCCCTCCAGGATCTCGACACCGGTCATATAATCTTCATCATCCGGAACGGCTGTGGGGTCCTCCTTTGCCGTAAAGGGCCCATAGCTCCGATCGCCGCAGGTGAAGGTCACGACATGCTCCGCGGTCACGGCAATGCTGGCCTGTTCCCCTTGAACCACGCCGGAATATACGGTCCTGTCATCCTCATAGCTGGGGATCAGGATGCTGTCTTTGTACTCAAAGCCCACCCGTGACGAGGCGGTGCAATAGAGCACCGTAAAAAGGATCAGCATGGCAATCAGCAAAAGCAGGATGCATTTTTGATAGAGATCCAGATTTTTGATTCGTTCCATAATGCCACCTTCTTTTCAAAAAATCGGAATATCTTCCTTGTGGTTATCGGCTTTCATAAGCATAACAGTTAAAATAATGGTGTCATCCTGAGCGAGCGAAGCGAGTCGAAGGCTAGCGTCCGCAGGCGCTGTGCAAGCGAGCAACCGGGCGCAGCCCGGCTCTTAGCGAGTCGTAATCTTGGCACGAATTTAACTGCAAATCAAAACAAAGTGCGTAGATCCCTCGACTTCGCTCGGGATGACATACTTGTTTCATTGTGCGTTTTTAGTACTTGTTTACGAAAACCGATAACCACATCTTCCTTTATTCTGATTATATCAATTTATCCGTCCAAACGCAACCGGGAAAGCCCGGCGCCGAAAAATCGGCGCCGGGCTTTCATTTACCGGAATATGATGGTCAGGCGGGGATTCTCCCCTTCCGCGTCGGTCAGCACACGGCGGAAGCCGCGGCTGAAGGGTCCCAGCCCTTCGAAATTCAAAAGGGTCAGCCGGGTCTCATCGGCAATGGCAGTGAGCAGATCATGGAGGGCGTCCAGATTATGCCCATACCACGCCGGAAAGGCCAGCCCCTCCGCCAGGGCTTGGTGGAACATCCGGGGCGTTTCCAGCCCCGCGCAGTCAATGGTGATCTCGTTCATCAGGGTTCTCCATAAAGCAGCTCGAAGGTTTCGTAGTGGTCTTCGGTATAATAAATCAGGCCGTCATTGGAGAAAACGATCCGTTTGGCGCCCCGGCTGTCGGCCCCCAAAGTGTCGATATCGCACTCGGTATAGCTGCGGCCATCGGCTTCCGGGAGCAGGCCTTCGTAGTTGCCAAACCGGTCGCCGCCGATGCACTTGCCTTCGGCGTAATCCTCCAGACCGCCGCCTTCCCAGCCTAAGTCCCGGGCCTCATTCTTGGTGATGAAGTTGGCGGGCAGACAGCCGTAGGTGTGGATGTAAAGGGCCACATCTTCTTTTGATGTATAACTGCCGTCAATGTCGATGGGAGAAGCGTCGGCGGGAGCTTCGGCAGCCTGGCTGGTCTCCATGGGAAGCGCCTGGTCCAGGGCGGGATCGGCGTCATTGCCGTTGAAGCCGAAAAACAGGGCCAGAACTGCCAGAATGATCACGAGAATGGGGGATAATTTCTTTTTCATGTGGGCCTCCTGTGATGGTTGATGCCTTGATTATAGCGTAAGCACATAAAAAGCACAAGGGGCAGTTTTGAATAGAAAATGCAGTGCACTGTAGTACTAACTTCTGGAAAAATAGTTTTATTTAGTCGAGGATGAGCATTACTGTTTTGTGATGGGGAGCCAGAGCTCAGTGTAGCGGGAGTGGTTGACTTCGTCATCCTTGTACTTGTAGAACCAGTGGATGATGTCGAACTCCGGAGCGCTGCGCAGCTGATAGCCGGAGGAGGGGAGCCATTCGCTGACAGCCTGCTTGCGAAGCGCTTCCAGCTCCATGGTGGGATATTCACAGCGTTTGGTTTCGCATACCAGATACTGCCCGCCGGGGATCGTAATGTGCTCATATTGCTTTGCAAATTCGGCTAGATCCTCTTCAAAATCACTTCTGATGCAGGGGTCCAGCTTAGATGCGATGTAGTAATCGTATCCATCGTCACTAAAATTGGTCAGAACTTCGTAAACGGTATCACAGTCATGCGCCAACCCCTGGAGAATATACTGCTTCAGCCGGGTGGTGACTGCAAAACTGTGGTCCTGCATCTGACGGTCCTCCGGCGTTCCGGTGAAACGTGTTTTGAAACCGGTGAGGACCATTTCGGGTATTTCTACAATTCGATAATCCATAATGTTACCACCTTCCAATGAGATTTTCAGGGACAGGCGGGAGAAGGATTTCAGCACTGCACCGTTACCGCGCGCTTGTGACGGTGTAATGCCATGGAACTGCCGGAAGGCTTTTGCGAAGCTGTCGGGGCTATCGTAGCCATATTTTGCGGCAATATCGATGATCTTCTCCTTTCCGGTGGCCAGTTCTGTCCCAGCCAGGGTCAGACGCCGTCCGCGTATATATTCACCAAGCGTATATCCGCAGAGGATACTGAATACCCGCTGAAAGTGAAAGCTGGATGAAAAGCTTTCTCTGGCAACTTGCTCATAATCAATGGGCTCCGTCAGATGATCTTCGATATAGTTGATCGCATTTTGAATTCCGGTGATCCAGTCCATGCTGTTCCCTCCTGTCAGGTATCATTTTAGCAGAAGCAAAGCGAAAAATCCCGATTTCGCGTGCGGTTTGCTGTCGGGTATGTAGGCTGTTATAGAGTGAGATACCGCCTGTCCGGGTGGACAGGCGGCTTAGGTTTACAGATGGGCACGGAAAAATTCTGCCTCGTCGTCATTGCACCGGACCGCGTCCGGGAGGGTGATGGTCACATGGAACACATGGCCCACATTTTTGTCGCCTTCGGTGCCATAACATTTCCAGGCGGCGTCAATGCCCCTGGAGGTCAGGTACTCGTACATAGGCTGGGCGTTGTCCTTCAGGAAATCCTCCTGAGAGGTGGCGATATAGGCAGGAGGATAGTCCGCCGTGATGGCGTCCAGCACCTTCAGCCGGGGATCGGAGAGATCGGGACGGAGCCCCAGATAATCCCGGGCAAGGCCGGAATCGAGCCCAGCCCCGGCATCGGACAGATCATAGAGCCCGCAGTTCAGGCCCAGCGCCCGGATGGTGATCTCCGGCACGGTCATGCCGAAGAGGGCCGCGTAATCGGGATTCGTGGCGATGGCGGCGTACTGGCTGGCCAGCTGGGCGCCGGCGGAATCACCCACCAGAATGACGCGGCTGGGGTCCAGATTATACCGTGCGGCATTTTTGCAGATCCACTCCATGACGGCGTTGGTATCCCACAGCGGCGTGGGGAATTTCCATTTTGGAGCCAGGCGGTAATTGAAATTCACAAAGGCGAAGCCCCGGGCCGCCATATCCATGCCATAGCGGCGGTAGATCTCCTTGGTGCCATAGACATAGCCGCCGCCGTGGATGCTGACGATGGTGGGCAGCGGAGCGGTGGTGTGGTCCGGGTGGTAGACATCCAGCAGGCTCCATTTCCCATGGGAGCCGTAGGAGATATTGCGGCACTGGCTGACGCCCTCGGGCAGCGCGATGGCCCGGTCCCGCTTGTAGTCATTGATGGAGGCATCCAGATTGAACAGAATGCTTTGTAAGGACATCGATATCCCTCCTCATTTTGAAACGACATCATTATACCACGCCCCCCGGAAGATATGTTAACATTTCATAAATAAACAGACGCTCATTTTGGCAGTCCCTTTGGGTTTGTATTCCGTCCCGCAATTGATTTCCGATTCTTTTTCTGATATACTGTAACCTGAAATCAAACTGAAAGAAAGGTACCCTTTATGCGCAAATACCGTAAGCTTTTGTCGCTGCTGCTGTGCGCCGCGATGCTGCTGAGCCTGTTGGGCTGCGGCAAGGAAGCGGAGCCGACCCAGCCCCCTGTGACCGAGCCCCCCGCCACCGAAGCGCCCACCGAGCCCGCCGCTGCCGCGGCATATGACGCCGCCGCTGCGG
Source organism: Oscillospiraceae bacterium (assembly GCA_017473225.1). Taxonomy (GTDB): domain Bacteria; phylum Bacillota; class Clostridia; order Oscillospirales; family Oscillospiraceae; genus Faecousia. The sequence goes on from JAFUMG010000004.1 coordinate 13,478, forward strand.
CGCTCACCGGCCGGACCAGCCTGCAGCTGAGCATCACCACCAAGGAGAGCATCAAGGTCTCCGGCGAGACCTTCCAGACCAGCGGCAAGCAGACCGTCAACATCTCCAGCGACACCGTCAGCGCCGAGAACTCCATGACCATCGGTGAATACATCCTGAATTACACCGAATACCACGACGGCACCGTGGCCTATGGCGAGCTTTCCGATTATATCTGGAAATCTGAGCTGGACCAGGAAAGCTATCTGAGCCGCTACACCCCCGCCGCGGCCCTGACCTCCCAGCTCTACGGCTCCGTCACCGCCGCGGAGGAAGGTGGCAATACCGTCTACACCTTTGAGGAGCCCACCGCCGCCGAAGGCTGGGCCATGCCCGAAGAGGGCACCCTGCTGAGCGCCTCCGGCACCGCCACCGTCAGCGCCGAAGGCCAGCTGACCCGCTGCGACTATTCCATCAGCTACACCCTGGGCGCCGCCCAGGTGGACCGGAGCGTCACCGTCATCGTCTCTGACGCCGCCGGGCAAGCCGTCCCCATGGACACCGCCGGGGCCGTGACGCTGGAAGCCTTTGACGCTCCCATTCTGCTGGATACCGCTTACCTGAACCTCATCCAGGCCAATGCCGTCACCAGCACCATCACCCAGTCCACCTCCAGCTTTGCCGCTGAGTATGTTCTGGTCCAGCAGGATCAGTACGACACCTACGGCACCGGAACCACCTACCGGGCCAACATCCAGCAGGCCATCGCCGCCCAGGATTTCAGCGGCAACTCCGATTCCTACACCCAGACCGAAAATTATCAGGACGGCACCTACTCTGTTTCTCAGAACGGCGGCGCGCCGTCCACGGAAGCACTGAGCTATGCCGCCGTCCAGAGCTACTGCCAGGAGTCCATCTCCGGCGCCATCTGGTCCCCTGAGTGGATCACCTCCGCCAGCATCGCGGATCTGGGCAGCGTCTATCTGCTGAAGATGACCGGCTCCGACGAACTGGGCGAGCTCTACTGCCTGGACGCCTGCAATCTGATCTTCGGCGATGAGAACGCCCTCAATGATGCCGCCGAAAGCTACAGCACCGCCACCGTGGAAAGCTATCTGGCGCTGGACAAGTACACCGGCCTGCCCACCGCCGCCGGCTACAGCTACGCGGGCAGCCATACCATCGACGGCCAGGAATACCTGCTGACCGACGCCTGGAGCCAGTCCATCATCCTGGGCAGCGCCACCGCCTACGAGACCATCACCGGCGAAGCCCTGCCCGAGAGCGTCCACGAGACCGAAGCGACGCCCCTGTTCTATCATGTCACCGGCGCTGACGGCCAGGAGATGTGGCTTCTGGGCACCATCCATGTGGGCGACGCCCGCAACGCCAGCCTGCCCCAGGAGATCTATGACGCGCTGGATTCCTCCGCGGCTCTGGCCGTGGAGTTCGACACCGACGCCTTCACGGCTGATATGACCACCGACGCCGACCTGACCGCCCGGATCGCTGCCGCCTACTGCTACACCGACGGTTCCACCACCGCGGACCATCTGGACGCGGAGCTCTACCAGAACGCGGTGGACCTGCTGACCGCCAGCGGCAGCTACAACGCCTCCATGCTGGTGATGAAGCCCTCCGTCTACACCCAGGCCATTCAGGACTTCTACATTCGCCAGGGCACCTCTCTGGTGGCCGAAAAGGGCGTGGACAGCCGCCTGCTGCGGTACGCCCGGGACAACAGCATCGAGATCCGGGATATCGAGTCCGGCATCTTCCAGCTGGAGCTGCTCATGGGCTTCTCCGACGAGCTGCAGGAATATCTGCTGAAGGACACGCTGAACTATACCTCCCTGGAATACGGCGCCGAGACCACGGACCTGTACGAAAAGTGGTGCGCCGGCGACGAAGCGGTCCTCCGGGAAGCCCTCACCGAGGACCTGTCCGAGCTGACAGCGGAGGAGCTGCCCCTCTATGAGGAATACAACAAGGCCATGAATACCGACCGTAATGAAGGTATGCTGGAAGCCGCCACGGAATATCTGGAAAGCGGCGAAACCGTTTTCTATGCCGTGGGTCTTGCCCATCTGCTGGACAGCACCAACGGCCTGGTGGATGCCCTCCGCGCCGCCGGCTATACGGTGGAGCTGGTTTCCTACAATTAAATCCGATCATAAAGAGCCGCCCACCGGGCGGCTCTTTGCAAGTTGTCTGAGACGTTCAAATTGTAGTTTAGCGTGCAGTTAAAAAGAAGCACGTCATTGCGAGCCAGTGCTCACACTGGCGTGGCAATCCCCACGTTTTTCCGTGAACTTACGGAGAAGAAAATGGTAGACTATGCCTGGAAACACCCAGGTTTTCGATGTCCGACCGCATTGCGCCGCCGTAGGGGATTGCCACACCAGTCCGCGGACTGGTTCGCAATGACAGCGTATTTTTTAGACGCCGCAACCACTATTCAACGGAACGATAAACTACAATTTAAAGTCCCAAACCATTTTTGACAGAACGCAAAGAGCCGCCCGGTGGGCGGCTCTGCTTTTATATCCGTTATGCTTCCCGGACGCGCTTTGCCATGGCCATGGTGACTCTGGCGCAGCGGTCGGCGGCGATGGCTTCAAAGGTGGGATAGTCCATATCGGCGGAATTGTCCGCCTTGTCGGAAATGGCCCGGAGGATCACGAAGGGGACCCCGTTGCGGTAAGCCGCATGGGCAATGGCCGTGCCCTCCATCTCGGTGCACAGGGCGCCGGTCACCGTGATGATGTGATCCTTCTGGTCCTGGCGGCATACGAACTGGTCGCCGCTGGCTACCCGGCCGGTTTTGGTGTGGCCGGGATTCACGGATTCCGCCGCGGCATAGGCATAAGCCATCAGCGTCTCGTCGGCGGGGAACGCCACCACATCCATGCCGGGCACCTGGCCCACCGGACGACCGAAGGCGCTGACGTCAAAATCATGGTACATGGCGTCCCGGCTCACCACCAGATCGCCGATGTCCAGCTCCGCGCACAGGGACCCGGCAATGCCGGTGTTCACCAGAGCGGTGACGCCGAAGCAGTCGCAGAGGATCTGCACGCACATGGCCGCGTTGACCTTGCCCACGCCGCACTGGACCACCACCGCGGGGGTGCCCTCCAGAATGCCTTCGCAGAATTCCATACCCGCCTTCCGGGAAATGACGGGGTTTTCCATTTTTTCCTTCAGCGTCCGGACCTCCACGTCCATGGCGCCGATGATTCCAAGCTTAGTCATAATTTCTCCTTACTCCGGGTAGACCAGATGGTCCCGGTCGATATTTTCCAGCAGCGCCGTGTAGCGCCGGGCCCAGTAGTTGGCCATGGGCAGGTTCATGTCCAGATAATTGCCGCAGTCCTTCGCGGACGCCCCGGGGACCTCACCCCGGAAATCCCGGACGAAGGCAAAGCAGTCCTTTACCAGCTCCAGCACATCGGCGCTTTCATAATCGCCCACCAGCAGCAGATAGAAGCCTGTCCGGCAGCCCATGGGACCGAAATACAGCACCCGGTCCTTCCAGGCGGGCTCGTTGCGCAGATAGGTAGCCGCCAGATGCTCAATGGTGTGGACCTCGGCGGTGTTCATCACCGGCTCCTCATTGGGATTAGTGACGCGCAGGTCGAAGGTAGTAATGGTCTCGGCGCCTGCCTGATCCTTCCGGGAGACATACAGCCCCGGCTCCAGCTTGATGTGGTCAATGGTAAAACTTGTTATCTTTTCCATATGTATTCCTCCCGTTTATAGTGTGGAGTGTGGAGTGTGAAGAGTGGAGTTTACAGTTTTGGTCGTTGCGGACAGCATTTTTCGAAGCTCCTCACAATCACTCCATATACTCCTGTATTGGTCATCAGATAAATAGTCCGTTTCTGCCAACAGCTCCAGCCAGTATTGCGTTTCCACACATTCCTTCAGCGCGATATACACTTTGGACACAAAATCCTTTCTGCTGATGGCACATTCCGCTTCCGCCAGGTTTGCACCAATACTTGTTCCGCTCCGCAAAAGCTGCTTAGACATCACGAACTCATGCTTTTCATCACACAGGTATTTATATAGATTTACAATCCGAACAGAAAATCGCTTACTTTTATTTCTAGCCGTATTCTCCATATCTTCACTCTCCACTCCCCACTCTCCACTCTTTACTCTTACTCAGCTTATTATATAATACCGCAAGCGGGGTCCAAATGCAAGAAAAATGCGTCCCAACCAGCGGTTGAGCGGCCCTCAACCGGCCGTTGAGTGAAAATTCCGGCGGAATTAACGAACAATTGATAGCTTTTTGGCCAGATCTATGGCATGATAGGGGCAGCGAAACAAAGGAGGTTTCCATATGGAAGAAACATTGGGCAAGCGCATCGTCGCGTGCCGGAAACGCCTGGGACTGACCCAGGATCAGCTGGCCGAGCAGCTGGGCGTCACCGCCCAGGCCGTCAGCAAGTGGGAAAATGACCAGTCCTGCCCCGACATCGCCATGCTGCCGAAGCTGGCAGAGATCTTCGGCACCACCACCGACGCCCTGCTGGGTCTGGCCCCGAAGGAGCCGGTATTCGAAGCGGAGGTTGTCCCCGGCGGCCCGGACATGGAGGAGAATGAAAACGACGGGATCCACCTGCAAAAGGGCAACTGGGAGTTCCGCTGGGACAGCGGACGCCGGAGCGCCGTGGGTATGGCGGTGTGGGTGCTGCTGGTGGGCGGACTGCTGCTGGCCGCCAGCCTGCTCCAATGGAGCGTCGGCTTCTGGGATATCCTCTGGCCCTCGGGACTTTTGGTTTTCGGCATCTTCGGCCTGTTCCCCCGGTTCTCCTTCTTCCGGCTGGGCTGCGGCCTGCTGGGCGGTTATTTCCTGCTGTACAATCTGAATATCTGGCCCTTCGGCCTGGGCAGCGAGCTGCTGCTCCCGGTATTTATCCTGCTCTTCGGCATCAGCCTGCTGGTGGATGCCCTGCGCAAGCCGAAAAAGCCCAGCATTTCCGTCACCCACAAGGGCCGTGGCGGCAAAACCAGCAGCAGCTGCGATCTGAAGGAGGAAGCCTTCGACTGCAATCTCTCCTTCGGCGAGGAGACCTTTCCCGTCCAGCTGCCCCGGCTGTCCGGCGGCTTTGCCGCCGTCAGCTTCGGCGAGATGACCGTCGACCTGACCGGCTGCGGGGAGATCGCCGAAAACTGCGTCATCGGCGGCGACTGTTCCTTCGGTGAGCTGCAGTTCCTGGTGCCCCGCTGGTGCCGGGTGGACATCGCCAGCAGCAAGGCCTTCGCCAATATCAGCATCAAGGGCAGCCCGGACCCCGAACCCCGTGCCGCCATCACCCTGGACGCCTCCGTCAGCTTCGGAGAAATCACCGTCCGCTACATCTGATCCTTCCCGAAATCCGCCGAAGACAAAAGCTTCGGCGGATTTGTCGTCCTTTTCTGCCGAATTAACTTGCATTTTGTGAAAAGGGACAGTATAATAGGGATGACTATACCATTGAAGGTAGGGATATTAATGAACGTGAATGAATTCGATATCGATTTCGATTTTGAAAAAGAATACGGCTTCGATCCTCCCGAGGAAAAGAAGGAGGCTCCCGCCGAAGTACCCGCTGATGAAGACTTCGATCTGAGATCCATCCTGAACTCCGATTACGGCGCGGAGCAGGATCCTTCCGAGGATTTTAATTTTGATGAATACCTGCGCGACATGCCCATCTCCGACCCGGTCCCGCCCGAGGAGACCCAGGAGCCGGAGCTGCGGTTTGAGGAGCCCGTGGTTCCCAGCGAGGAGCCCACGATCTCCTTCGACGAGCCTGTCCTGCCCGACGAGGATCCCGTCCCGGCCTTCACGCCGGAGGAGGAGCTTCCCCGGAAGACCGGCGGTGAGCCCGCTCCCCAGCGCCGGGAGCGTCCCCAGCGCAGAAAGCCCAAGAGCAAGCTGCGCCAGTTCAAGGACGAGCAGCTGCCGATGATCATCGCCGGCGTGGCCGCGGTGCTGATCCTGATCTTCATCTTCGGCTCCATCGGCCGGGCCGTCTCCAGCCACAAGAGCAAGACCGAAAACAACGATAAGGTCTCCGACGCCCAGCAGAGCGCCGCCGAGGTCGAGGCCAAGGAAGCCCAGAAGATCCTGGACGAAGCCGCCGCTCTGGCCGCCGGCTATGACTACCAGGGCGCCATCGACAAGCTGAACACCTTCACCGGCGACACCAGCAAGTATACCGACTTCACCCTGCGCAGCTCCGAATATGCCCAGGCGCTGACCCAGCTGGTGGCCCACAACGATCCCGATGAAGTGGCCAACCTGTCCTTCCATGTGCTGATCGCCGATCCCTCCCGGGCCTTTACCGACCAGTCCCTGGGCGGCAAGTACAATATGAACTTCGTCACCGTCGATGAATTCCAGCTGATCCTGGAGCAGCTGTACGCCAACAATTACGTCCTGGTCAACATGGACGACTTTGTGGACGAAGTCGTGGCCGCTGACGGTACCGTCACCTACGCCTCCAAGACCCTGTACCTGCCCGACGGCAAGAAGCCCATCATGATCACCGAGACCATGGTCAACTATTACTACTACATGGTCGACGGCGACTCCGACGGCGTCGCGGACGCCAAGGGCGCCGGCTTCGCCAGCCGCCTGGTGGTGGATGGCGACAGCAAGGTCAAGGCCGAGATGGTGGACAGCAGCGGCAATACCGTCGTGGGCGACTATGACCTGGTGCCCATTCTGGACAAGTTCATCGAAGAGAATCCCGGCTTCTCCTACCAGGGCGCCAAGGCCACCCTGGCAGTCAGCGGCGATGAGGGCATCTTCGGCTACCGCATCCAGAAGTCCGTGATCGATTCCAAGGGCCAGGATTACTACGACGAGCAGGTGGCCGGCGCCACCAAGGTGGTGGAAGCTCTGCGGGCCAGCGGCTATGAGATCGCCTGCTACACCTACAGCGACACCAACTACAGCTCCGCCAACGCCACCGAGATCCAGGCCGATATCGACAGCTGGACCAAGGAGATCGTTCCCGTTCTGGGCACCGTGGACACCATCGTCTACGCCAAGGGCAGCGATATTGCCAGCGCCGGCGCTTACTCCGGCAGCAAGTACAATGTTCTGGCCCAGGCCGGCTTCCGTTACTTCATCGGCTCCGGCAACAAGGCGACCACCGATATCTACACGGATTACATCCGCCAGAACCGGATCATGGTCACCGGCACCCAGATGTACTACACCAACACCATGTACTCCGCTTACTTCGACTCCAAGTCCGTGCTGAATTCCCTGCGCGGCAACATTCCCCAGTCCTAACTGATCCTGTGCGCCGGGATTTTCCCGGCGCACATTTTTTATGGAGGTATTCCCTATGGAACTGAGACCCGGCAGATACCGCCACTTCAAGGGCAACGAATACGAGCTCATCGCCCTTGCCACCCACTCGGAAACCATGGAGCCCATGGTGGTCTACCGCGCCCTCTACGGCGAGGGCGGCCTGTGGGTCCGGCCCCTGGCCATGTGGACCGAGACCGTGGACCGGGATGGCTACCATGGCCCCCGCTTTCGCTATGTGGGCGAAGAAGTTTAAAAATTCTTAATTTGATTCCGGCCGGAGAATCTGCTAAGATAGCTGCAGACTTGTTATTTCGAGGCGATTTTCCATGTCCCAGGCAACCAAACATCAAAAGACACGCTTTTTCACTCCGGCGGTGATCCTCTGCGCCGCGGCGCTGTTCATCGCCGGGCTCTGCTTTTTCTCCGCCCGGTGGTTCGTCTCCACCTACGGCAGGCTGGGGTTTGATTCGATCCTGTTCACCCTGACCTCCGATCTGGGCGGCGTTCAGGACGGCCTGGTCCTGCGCTATCTTCTGCAGGCCATCCTCCCCACCCTTGTTTTGACCGGGGCGCTGGTCCTGGTGCTTTTCTGGCTTCCCCATAAAAACGCCGGAAAATACAGCCGCCGTCCCAGTCACCGTGGGCTGCGGATCGCCATTGCGGTGGTCCTCGCCCTGTTCCTGACCGGCTTCGCGGCTTGGGATGTGGAACTGGACGACTATCTGCTGGACCAGCTCCAAAACAGTGACCTGTACGAAAAATACTATGTGGACCCCGCCGCCGCTTCCATCACCTTCCCGGAGGAAAAGCGGAATCTGGTGTACATCATGCTGGAATCCATGGAGACCACCTATCTGTCCAAGGAATTGGGCGGCGCCATGGAGGAAAATCTGATCCCGGAGCTCTATGAACTGGCCAGAGAGAATATCAATTTCTCCCACAATACCGGCGTCGGCGGCTTCTACTGCACCTCCGGCGCCACCTGGACCATCGGCGCCATGGTGGCCCAGACCGCCGGCATTCCCCTAAAGACCCCCACGGAGGACGTCAATCAATATGGCGCGGAGGGCGAAGCCTTCCTCCCCGGCGTCACCACCCTGACAGATATCCTTCATGACGCGGGCTATACCCAGTCCCTGATGGTGGGATCCGATGTCAGCTTTGGCGGACGGGAGGCCTATTTCAGCCAGCACGGCATGGATGAGATCAGCGACATTTATACCGCCCGGATCGACGGGATCGTCCCGGAGGATTATTTCGTATGGTGGGGCATGGAGGATATGAATCTGTTTGAATACGCCAAGCAGAAGCTCCTGAATCTTTCTCGGAACGCGGAACCCTTTGCCTTCACGCTGCTGACGGTGGACACCCATCATGTGGGCGGCTATCAGTGCGAACTATGCCAGGAAAGCGCCAGCGGCGAGACCTATGACCAGTCCATCTCCTGCTCCAGCCGACAGGTGGCCAATTTTGTGGACTGGATCCAGCATCAGGATTTCTATGAAAACACCACGATCATCATCGTCGGCGATCATGAGACCATGGATAACGGCTACATCGAGCGGAACGTTTCCGACAGCTACCAGCGGATGGTCTACAACTGCTTCATCAACGCCGCCGCGGAGACAAATCTGACCCGCAACCGGAAATTCGCCGCGGTGGACCTGTTCCCCACCACCCTTGCGGCCATTGGCTGCCAGATCGAAGGAAACCGGCTGGGCCTTGGAACCAACCTGTTCTCCTCCTCCCCCACCCTCACCGAGAAAATGGGCATCAAAAAGTTCGACGACGAGCTTGCCAAGGGGTCGGATTATTACGAGGCCAATTTCTACGAACAGGAAGAAACGGAATAGCTTTTCACCGGGAGTGCGATGCACTCCCGGTTGTTTTTGGTATGATGAATTGTATTATATTGCTCAGTTCGACAGTGCTTTGTAGGGACCGGCCTCCTGGACGGTCCGCAACGTACAGACTGCGAATTCGCCAAAACAAATGCAAAAACGTGGCACATTGCTGCAGGACCGTCGAGGACGCCGGTCCCTACGATGACGCATACTATCAGAATTACAAGCAACATTTTCAAAAAAAGACTTGACAAGTTAGCGTTAGCTAACTATAATATAGATACAAGGTTAGCGCAAGCTAACTATCAATCAAATAACAAGCCCGCAGGCTTTTACTACAAGAAAAGGAGTTGTTACTATGATCCTGAACGTTCTGGAAATGGCAGGCATGCTACTGGGCGGTCTTCTGACTGCCGCTCTGTTCGCGCTGAATATCTATTCCCTGCTGCGCGGCCGTCGGATCTTCCGCGGTCCCCGCTCCTGCCGCCTGAAAATGCTGTAATCCCCTTACCTCCAATGAAGCCCCCCGGATCTTAAGCCATGAGTCCGGGGGGCTTCTTATACTGATTCTCAATTAAAAACTTTAATTCACAAGAATTGAAGTTTTTGATATGAGAATCATATGAGACGAGATTATGTGATTTTCTTTTTTCAAAATCACATAATCGGCAATGCCGTCAGGCAGTGCCTTCTTAATTAAATTCAATAATTTAATCAAGAAATAGTATTACGCGCGTTATTTCAGTCCATTGCCACGCAGCTCGATGATCTGGTCCCGCAGTACCGCGGCGTACTCGTATTCCATCATCTTCGCCGCTTCCTTCATCTGCTTCTCCAGACGGGCGATCTCCTTTTCCTTCTCGGCCTTCGTCATCTTCACGCCGGAGCGGCTCTTCCGCTCGGCGGTAGGCGAAGAAATTTCAATCAGGTCCCGGACCGACTTGATGACCGTCTTGGGTACGATGCCGTGAGCTTCATTATAGGCGTTCTGGATCTCCCGGCGGCGGGCCGTCTCATCGATGGCGGAGCGCATGGAGGGGGTGATATTGTCCGCGTACATAATGACCTTGCCGTCGGCGTTTCTCGCCGCGCGGCCGATGGTCTGGATCAGGCTGGTCTCGCTGCGCAGGAAGCCTTCCTTGTCCGCGTCCAGAATGGCCACCAGACTGACCTCCGGCAGGTCCAGGCCCTCACGCAGCAGGTTGATGCCCACCAGAACGTCGAATTTCGCCATCCGCAGGTCCCGGATGATCTCCATCCGTTCCATGGCGCCGATGTCGGAGTGCATGTAGCGGACCTTGATGCCTGCTTTTTGCAGATATACCGTCAGGTCCTCCGCCATTTTCTTGGTCAGGGTGGTCACCAGCACCCGCTCATTCCGGGCAGTTCTGGCATTGATCTCGCCGATCAGGTCGTCGATCTGACCCTCAATGGGCCGCACCTCCACCTCCGGGTCAAGCAGGCCCGTGGGGCGGATCACCTGCTCCACCGTCTGACCGGAGCGGGTCCGCTCATACTCGGCAGGCGTTGCGGAGACGTAGATCACCTGATTGATCTTTTCATCGAATTCCTTGAAATTCAGGGGCCGGTTGTCATAGGCCGAGGGCAGGCGGAAGCCGTAATTCACCAGGGCGTCCTTGCGGCTCCGGTCACCGGCATACATGGCCCGGCACTGGGGCAGCGTCACATGGCTCTCGTCGATGAACATCAGGAAATCATCGGGGAAATAGTCCAGCAGCGTGGTGGGGGGCGTGCCGGGGGCGCGGCCCTGGATCACCCGGGAGTAGTTCTCGATGCCGTTGCAGAAGCCGATCTCTGTCAGCATTTCCAGATCGTAGGCCGTCCGCTGGGCGATGCGCTGGGCTTCGATGAGCTTGTCATGGGCCCGGAACCAGGCCACCTGCTCGTCGCACTCCCGCTGGATGTCGATCATGGCCCGATGGAGCTTCTCCTTGGAGGCCACGTAATGGCTGGCGGGGTAGATGGCCACATGATCCAGATACCGCTCCGCCATGCCGGATACCGCGTTGATCTCGCTGATCCGGTCGATCTCGTCGCCGAAAAACTCGATGCGGATGGCGCGGCCGGACCAGTAGGCCGGGTACACCTCCAGCGTATCGCCCCGGACCCGGAATTTGTTTCGGGAAAAATCCAGGTCGTTGCGCTCGTAGCGGATCTCCGCCAGCTGACGGAGAATATCATCCAGGGGCCGCTCCTGCCCCACCCGGAGTGAAATCACCATGCTCTTATAGTCAATGGGGTCGCCCAGGCCGTACAGGCAGCTGACGGAAGACACCACGATCACATCCCGCCGCTCGAAGAGGGCGGACGTGGCGCTGTGCCGCAGCCGGTCGATCTCCTCATTGACGGAGGCGTCCTTCTCGATATAAGTATCGGTGTGGGCGATATAGGCCTCCGGCTGGTAGTAATCGTAGTAGGAGATAAAATACTCCACCGCGTTGTGGGGGAAAAATTCCCGGAATTCGCTGCACAGCTGAGCCGCCAGCGTCTTATTATGGGCTAAGACCAGTGTGGGCCGGTTCAGCTTTTCGATGACCGACGCCATAGTGAAGGTCTTGCCGGAGCCGGTGACGCCCAGCAGGGTCTGCTCCCGCAGGCCCCAGTTGACGCCGTTGACCAGCCCGGTGATGGCCTCCGGCTGATCGCCGGAGGGTCTGTATTCCGATACCAGTTTAAATCCGTCCACAGTCATACCTCCCCGTCAGAAATTCACCCGGCATTCCTCCGGGAAATAGCGGCCCGACTGCCGCAGGGATACATAGTCGTCATCCGCCACAATGATGTGGTCCACCAGCACGATCTCCACCGCGTCCAGCGCCAGGGCCAGACGCTTGGTGGTCTGGATATCCTCGTCAGAGGGAATGGCCAGGCCGCTGGGATGGTTGTGGGCCAGCACCACGCTGACAGCGTTGCTGCCCAGCGCCAGCTCCACCATCCGCCGGATGGGCACCGCGGCGGAATTCACGCTGCCCTCTCCCACCTCCTGACAGCAGATCACCTTGCACTTGGCGTCCAGACACAGCATCATGACCGTCTCATTCCTCCGGTTCACGAAGCAGTTTTTCAGGTAATTGCCGCAGTCATTCAGGGTGGGCAGGATCTTATCGTCATTGCGGTGGGTCTGATAATACCGCTCCAGCTGGGCGATCAGCGTCAGAAACGTGGCCGCGTTCTCACCGATCCCCTCCACCCGCTTCAGCTCTCCCGCCGGGGCCTGCAGGACGCCCGCGAGACTTCCGAACCGCTCGAGGAGCGCGTGCCCCAGATCGTTGGTATTTCTCCGGGGTACGCAGTAAAACAGGAACAGCTCCAGCACCTCATGGGGCTGAAAATGATCCAGGCCCTCCTGCAGGAAGCGGTTCCGCAGACGCTCCCGGTGGCCTTCGTGATTCGACATATTTTTCACCTCTGACTTGTTTTCCCTTGCTATTTTTCTCTTTTTTCGCTAGAATATGGATGAGTCGAACTTCGTCGAAATGATTAGGGGAAGTTTTTCCGTATTTTGCGCAAGCTACTGCCATGAGGAGGATCATCATGGAATACAACACCGATGCAATGGGGATGCTGGACCTGATGGTCCGTCCCGCCTTTTGCGTCAAAAACGGCGCCGTCGTCAAGGTAAATCCCGCCGCGGCCGGATACCTGATCGAAACGGGCACCGACATTTCCCGGCTGCTGCAGACCGGCGCCGAGGAATATGCCGACTTTACCGGCGGATGCCTTTATCTGACATTATCCCTCTCCGGCCAGAGCGTAGGCGTTTCTGTGACCCGGATGGCGGAATTTGACGTTTTCTGTCTGGAACAGGAGGCGGACAGCGCGGAGCTGCAGGCCATGGCCCTTGCCGCCCGGGAACTCCGGGAGCCCCTGGCCAGCGTCATGCTCACCGCGGACCGGCTGTTCCCCGTTTCCGGGCTGACGGACGATCCCCAAACCCGGGAGCAGGTGGCCCGGATCAACCGGGGCCTATTCCAGATGCTTCGGGTCATCGGCAACATGTCCGACGCCGGCCGCTACTGCGCCGAGAGTTCCAGCCGTCAGGAGATCCGGGATATCTGCGCCGTCATCGGCGAAGCCTTCGAGAAGGCCGCCGCGCTGGTGACCTACACCGGCACCACCCTGACCTATGAAGGCTATCCCGAAGCCGTCTACTGTCTGACCGACAGCGAGAAGCTGGAACGGGCGATCTTCAACATCATCTCCAACGCCCTGAAATTCACGCCCAGGGACGGGACCATCGCCGCGAAGCTGACCCGCCGGGGCAGCAAGCTGTACCTGACCGTTCAGGACAGCGGCTGCGGCATCACGGAAAATCTCCGGGGAAATGTGTTCACCCGGTATGCCCGCCAGCCCGGTCTAGAGGACAGCCGGTTCGGCATTGGACTTGGTATGGTGCTGATACGCACCGCTGCCGCCGCCCATGGCGGCACGGTGCTGGTGGATCAGCCCGAAGGCTCCGGCACCCGGATCACCATGAGTCTTGCCATCCGCCAGAACGCCACGGCGCAGACACGCAGTCCCATCCTGGCCCCGGACTACGCCGGCGAGCGGGACCACGGTCTGATCGAGCTGGCCGAAGTCCTGCCCTACCGGCTTTATGATATGCCCTGAGCCCAGCGCACCGCCATTGCGGTGCGCTTTTTCTGTTGGAGTTATCGGCTTTAATCAGCAGATACAACACAACGACCACAAACGCAGCTGTCATCCTGAGCGAGCGAAGCGAGTCGAAGGATCTTGGCACCTATTTTACTGCAAACGCTGTCATAATGCGTAGATTCCTCGACTCCGTTTCACTCCGCTCGGAATGACATATCGTTACGTTATCTGTTATAACACCCTCGCCGTCTCAAACCGATAATCACATCTTTTTGCTTACAAATACCGCTTCAAATACTGGCCCGTATAGCTGCCTTCCACGGCGGCTACCTCCTCCGGGGTGCCCGCGGCCACCACATAACCGCCCTGGTCGCCGCCCTCGGGGCCCAGGTCAATGATGTGATCCGCCGTCTTGATGACGTCCAGATTGTGCTCGATGACCAGCGCCGTATTGCCCGCGTCCACCAATTTTTGCAGCACGTCAATGAGCTTGTGGACATCGGCGGCGTGGAGGCCGGTGGTGGGTTCGTCCAGAATATAGATGGTCTTGCCGGTGGAGGTCCTGGCCAGCTCCGTCGCCAGCTTGACCCGCTGGGCCTCGCCGCCGGAAAGGGTGGTGCTGGACTGGCCCAGCTTCACATAGCCCAGGCCCACCTCCACCATGGTCTGGACCTTCCGGCGGATCTTGGGCAGATTCTCAAAGAAATCCACCGCCTCCTCCGCGGTCATATCCAGCACCTGGGAAATATTCTTACCCTTGTACTGCACCTCCAGGGTCTCCCGGTTGTACCGGGCGCCCTTGCAGACCTCGCAGGGTACATAAACGTCCGCCAGGAAGTGCATCTCGATCTTCACCAGGCCGTCGCCGCAGCAGGCTTCACAGCGGCCCCCCTTCACATTGAAGGAGAAGCGGCCTGGTCCATAGCCCCGCATCTTGGCGTCCGCGGTGGAGGCGAAGAGATCCCGGATATCATTGAACAGACCCGTATAGGTCGCGGGATTGCTGCGGGGCGTCCGGCCGATGGGGCTCTGGTCGATGTCGATGACCTTGTCCAGATATTCCATGCCCTCCACGCTGTCGCAGATGCCGGGCCGGGTCCGGGCATGGTTCAGCCTGCCCAGCAGGGTTTTGTTCAGCACCTCGTTGACCAGACTGGATTTGCCGGAGCCGGAAACGCCAGTGACGCAGGTCAGAGTGCCCAGAGGGATCTCCACATCCACATTTTTCAGATTGTTCTCCCGGGCGCCGGAGATTTTCAGGGCTTCGCCGCTGCCGGCTCTTCTGCGAGAGGGCACCGGGATCTTCTTCACACCGGACAGATACTGGCCCGTCACAGACCGGGGGCAGGCGATGATCTCCTCCAAAGGCCCCGCCGCCACGATCTCGCCGCCATGGCTGCCCGCGCCGGGGCCCACGTCCACAATAAAGTCGGCGGCACGCATGGTATCCTCGTCGTGCTCCACCACGATCAGGGTATTGCCCAGATCCCGCAGGTGCTTCAGGGTGCCCAGCAGCTTGTCGTTATCCCGCTGATGCAGACCGATGGAGGGCTCGTCCAGAATATACAGCACGCCCATCAGGGAGGAGCCGATCTGGGTGGCCAGCCGGATCCGCTGGCTCTCGCCGCCGGAGAGGGTCGCCGCTGCCCGGGACAGGGTCAGATAGCTCAGACCCACATCCGTCAGGAATTTCAGCCGGGACTTGATCTCCCGGACGATCTGCTCCGCCACGGTGGCCATATTGCCCTCCAGGTGAAGCTCCTCCATGAATTTCAGCTCGTCGGCAATGCTCATGCGGCAGAAATCCATGATGCCGATGCCGCCGACAGTCACCGCCCGGGCGATGTCGGAAAGACGGTCGCCGTGGCACTGGGGGCAGGGGGCCGTGGCCATGCACTCCTCCAGCTCCTTCCGGGCCGCGTCGGACTGGGTCTCCTTATACCGCCGGGTGATGTTGTTCATGATGCCCTCGAAGGGCTGTTCCAGGACACCCATGCCGTTGCCCCGGTTGTAGGTCATCTTCAGCTTCTCTCCCTTGGTGCCGTAGAGGATCACATCCTTAGCTTCCTCCGACAGTTCGGAAAAGGGCACACTCAGGGAAAAGTGGTATTTCTTGGCCAATGCCTCGAAGTACATCCGGAACACGCTGTCCGTCCGGGCGCTCTGCCAGCCGCTGGCCTGAATGGCGCCGTCCAGAATGGACTTGGACTTATCCGGGATCACCAGATCCGGGTCCGCCACCAGCCGGAAGCCCAGGCCCGTACAGGAGGGGCAGGCGCCAGCGGGGTTATTGAAGGAGAACATCCGGGGCTCCAATTCCGTCAGGCTGATGCCGCAGTCATCGCAGGCATAGTTCTGGGAGAAGCTCAGTTCCTCCCCGGTCCCCGGCAGCTGGATGATCACCAGGCCCCCGGAATGGGCGCAGGCCGTCTCGATGGAGTCGGTCAGACGGCGGCGCAGGCCCTCCTTCAGCACCAGCCGGTCCACCACCAGCTCGATATTGTGTTTTTTATTCTTCTCGCACTTGATCTCCTCGGTCAGATCATAGAGGATGCCGTCCACCCGGACACGGGCGAAGCCCTGCTTCCGGGCGTCCTCAAAGACCTTCACATGCTCGCCCTTTTTTGCCCGGATCACCGGGGACAGGACGATGAATTTGGTGCCGGCCCCCAGGGCCTCCACCCGGTCCACGATCTGATCGATGGTCTGCCGGGCGATCTCCTTGCCGCACTTGGGGCAGTGGGGAATGCCCACTCTCGCCCAGAGCAGACGCAGATAGTCATAGATCTCCGTCACCGTGCCCACCGTGGAGCGGGGGTTCTTGGAGGTAGTCTTCTGGTCAATGGAAATGGCCGGGGAAAGGCCGTCGATGGCGTCCACATCGGGCTTGTCCATCTGACCCAGGAACTGCCGGGCATAGGAGCTGAGGCTCTCCACATACCGCCGCTGGCCCTCGGCATAGATGATATCAAAGGCCAGACTGGACTTACCGGAGCCGGACAGGCCGGTGAACACCACGAGGGCGTCCCTCGGAATGGTCAGGTCCACATTTTTCAGATTATTCTCCCGCGCACCCTGGATGCGAATCTTATCATTCATAAGCTGCTCCTGTTTCTTGAGAATTTTGTGTCATATATTATACCACATACAATTTATATTCACAAGAGGAAATGCAAACAAAATTTCGTTATAGTACGGAATTTCAAATTGTAGTTTATCGTACTGTTCACAAACCCACTTGGCTCTCCCTATGGGAGAGCTGGCACGCCGAAGGCGTGACTCTGCACCCGCAGGCGCGTTTTGGAGCGCAACCGCCCGAAGGGCGGCTCTTAGCGCGGAGATGAGAGGGCCCTCTCCGCCCCTTCGGGGCACCTCTCCCAAAGGGAGAGGCAAGTTAGGCGCTCCCTCGCCAGTGCGCTAAACTACAATTTGAAAACATATTGCAATCCCGGCAATATTTGTGCTATAATATATGTGGTAAAATTTGCGCCAAAATATTGATGAATCGAATGGTATACTATCATGAACGAAACATGGCTGATCGTCGGCCTGGGAAATCCCGGCCGTGAATATGAGAAAACCCGCCACAATACCGGCTTCCGGGCCATCGATCTGCTGGCCGATTCCCTGGGCTGCAAAATCGACAAGATGAAATTCCAGGGCCTTTACTGCCAGGTGAATTACAAGGGCAAAAAGCTGATGCTGCTCAAGCCCCAGACCTTTATGAACCTGTCGGGCCGCAGCGTTTTGCAGCTGTCCGCTTACTTCAACATCCCCCCTGCCCGGATCATCGTCATGTTCGACGACATCTCCCTGGCGCCCGGGCGGCTCCGGGTCCGGGCCGACGGCTCCGCCGGCGGGCATAACGGCATTAAGTCCATCATCCAGGAGGTGGGCTCCCAGGATTTCCCCCGGGTGAAGATCGGCGTCGGCGCCAAGCCCAATCCCGAGTACGACCTGGCTGCCTGGGTGCTGAGCACCTTCTCCGCCCAGGAGGAAAAGGCGCTGCAAAATTCCCTGGTCTGGGCCGGCGAGGCCGCCCTGGCCATCATCGACCATGGCGTTCCCGAAGCGGCCAACCGCTACAACGGCAAGCAGTAATTTGTCAAATACGCACGGAAAGGGGTGGAACATTCCCCTTTCCGCGTTGCCATGTCCGTTAAATTGTAGTTTATCCGTCAGTTGTCTGCCGCACCCAAAGGCCCCCTTGTGTAAAGGGGGCTGGCTCGGCGATAGCCGAGACTGGGGGATTGTGCAGCAGAAGTCTGGAGTAACCACCAACATTTCGGCGAATTCATACTGCAGTGCAACAATCCCTCAGTCAAAAATCGGAAATTTTTGACAGCTCCCTTTACACAAGGGAGCCTTGGTCCGCTCCCGCGCCAGTGCACAAAACTACAATTTCCCCTTTTCATCCGAGGTTTTAATATGGAAAAACTTCTCTCAATTCTGAAAACGATACCCGAATACACTTCCCTGCTGGATTCCCTGTCCCGGGGGGAGAGCGCGGCGGTCACCGGCATCGGTCAGATCAACCGTTCCCACTTGATCGCCGGCCTGACCCGGCATACCGCCACGCCCATTGTGGTCATCTGCCAGGATGACATCGCCGCCCGGCGGCTCCAGGAGGAGCTGAAGAGCTTCCTGGGCGATACCGCCCCCATCCTGCCCAGCCGGGAGCTGACCTTCTACGACGCCGCCGTGGTCTCCCGGTCCTGGGAGCAGAAGCGGCTGCGCCAGCTGTACGACCTGGACCGGGGTAAGACGCCCCTGCAGATCTTCACCTGGGAAAGCCTTAGCCAGCGGACCATGCCCCGGTCCGTTCTGCGCTCTGCCGCCTTCACGCTGGAGACAGGCAGGGAATATCAGCTGGAGGACCTGCTGGACCGTCTGGTCGCTTCCGGCTACAGCCGCTGCGGCATGGTGGAGGGCCCCGGCCAGTTCGCCCTCCGGGGCGGCATCCTGGATATCTACTCCCCCGCCGCCGACCGTCCCGTCCGGGTGGAATTCTTCGGCGACGAGCTGGACACCATGGGCTATTTTGACCCCGACACCCAGCGCCGCACGGAGAACATCGATTCCATGGTGGTCCTGCCCGTAGGCGAGACCCAGCCCCGGCTCCATCCCGGCGGCATGGAGGGGCTGCTCAAGGACATCGCCCACCTGATCTCCCGCCAGAAGCGCCGGAAGAACATCAACGAAGACCTGGTCTCCACCCTGACCAAGGATCTTGAAAAATACGAAAACGGCCTGCAAAATGCCGCTTCTGACCGGTATATGGCCCTGATCTATCCCGAAATGGCTACCGCCATGGATTATATCCCGGAAAACGCCACGGTCATTCTCTGCGACCAGGGCAGTCTGAAGCGCGCTTCCCGCTCCCGCTCCGATGAAATGGGCCTGCAGCTGGACAGCCTGCTTCAGGCCGGTCTGGTAGCCGGTGAGCTCTGCGACTATGTCTGTCAGTGGGAGGATTTCTGCGCCGGCCTCAAGGGCCGCACTTGTGTCTATTTCGACGCCTTCGGCGGCACCTCCTATCCCGAGGACAGCCCGCCCAAAATTCTGCTCCCCATGACCGCCAAGCAGCTGCCCAGCTACGGCGGCAATCTGGACACCGCCGCCACAGACCTGGCCCATTACCAGAAGATGGAATTCGGCAGTCTGGTTCTCTGCGGTACCCGCAGGCGGGCGGAGCTGCTGCAGGAAATGCTCAGTGCCAAGGGGCTGTCCAGCTTTATCTGCATTTCCCTGAACACCATGCCCAAGGCAGGCCAGATCCTGCTGGCCGAGGGTTCCATCCCCTACGGCATGGAGTATCCCAATTCTAGACTGGCCATCCTCACCGAGGGCCAGCTCATCGCCAAGGCCCAGCCCAAGCGGAAGGCCTCCGCCAAAAAGACCGGCTCCACCAACCGCCAGAAGCTGAATTCCTTCACCGATCTGACCCCCGGCGATCTGGTGGTCCACGAAAACTACGGCATCGGCCGTTTCGTAGCCATGGAGCAGATCAAGGTGGACGGCGCCACCAAGGACTATATCAAGATCGCCTACCAGGGCTCCGACACCCTTTTTGTCCCCGCCACCCAGCTGGACCTGGTGAGCAAATACATCGGCGGAGGCGGCGAGGACGCCAACGTCCGGCTGAACAAGATCGGCTCCGACGCCTGGCAGAAGACCAAGGCCAAGGCCCGGAAGGCGGCCAAGGATATGGCCGGGGAGCTGATCCAGCTCTACGCCGCCCGGAAGCGGCAGTCCGGCTTCGCCTTTGCCGCCGACTCCCCCTGGCAGCGGGAATTTGAGGACAATTTCCCCTACCCCGAGACCGACGACCAGCTGCGCTGCATCGCCGACATCAAGCATGACATGGAGTCCCCCACCCCCATGGACCGGCTTCTCTGCGGCGACGTGGGCTTCGGCAAGACCGAGGTCGCCCTCCGGGCCGTCATGAAGGCTGTGATGGACGGCAAGCAGGTGGCCATTCTGGTGCCCACCACCGTCCTGGCCCAGCAGCACTATCAGACCGCCGTGGCCCGGTTCCGGGGCTTTCCGGTGAACATCGACGTGCTGAGCCGGTTCCGCACCGCCGCCCAGCAGCGGCAGACCCTGATGAATCTCCGGGCCGGCACCGTGGACCTGATCATCGGCACCCACAAGCTGATCCAGAAAAATGTGGAATACAAGGACCTGGGCCTGCTGATCATTGACGAGGAGCAGCGCTTCGGCGTCAGCCACAAGGAGCGGCTGAAGGAGATCTCCAAGGGTGTGGACGTGCTGACCCTCTCCGCTACCCCCATTCCCAGAACATTGAACATGGCCCTCTCGGGCATCCGGGACATGTCCACCATCGAGGAGCCCCCTGCCGACCGTTACCCGGTCCAGACCTTCGTCATGGAGCACAACAATGCCATCATCGACGACGCCATCCGCCGGGAGATCGAGCGGGGCGGCCAGGTCTATTACCTCCACAACCGGGTGGAGACCATCGACCAGGTGGCCTCCGGCCTGGTGAAGCGGATCCCCGGTCTCTCCGTGGCCGTGGCCCACGGCCAGATGGGCGAGGAAGCCCTGGGAGACGTGATGCAGGCCATGGCCCAGGGAGATATCCAGGTGCTGGTCTGCACCACTATCATTGAGACCGGCCTGGACATCCCCAACGCCAATACGCTGATCATCGAGAACGCGGACCGCTTCGGCCTGTCCCAGCTCCATCAGCTCCGGGGCCGGGTGGGCCGCTCCACCCGCCACGCCTACGCCTACTTCACCTACCGCCCCGACAAGCAGCTGTCGGAGGTGGCCGAAAAGCGGCTGAGCGCCATTCGGGATTTCGCCGAATTCGGCTCCGGCTTCAAGATCGCCATGCGGGACCTGGAGATCCGGGGCGCGGGCAATCTGCTGGGCGCCGAGCAGTCGGGCCACATGATGAGCGTGGGTTACGACATGTACCTGAAGCTGCTGGACGAAGCGGTCCTGGAAGAAAAGGGCGAAGCGCCCAAGGAGCCGGACTGCACCGCCGACCTGAACGTCACCGCCAATGTGGACAAAAACTATGTGTCCCGGGGCGAGGAGCGGATGGACCTGTACCGCCGGATGGCGGCTATCCGAAGCCAGGAGGACGCGGACGATCTGCTGGACGAGATCGTGGACCGCTACGGCGAGCCCCCCAAGGGCGTGCTGAACTTGATCGACATCGCCCTGCTCCGGGCCAATGCCCGAAAGCTGGGTATCAAGGACATCAAACAGAAGGCCGGCGACGTGCTGTTCACCCTGGTGAACCTGAATTTCGACGCCGTGGGCAATCTCTGCGCCGATCCGGACTACAAAAACCGGGTGCTGTTCCTGGCAAACGCCAAGGAGCCCACGCTCCGGCTGAAGCTGGCCCCCGGTGTGGACAGTCTGAAGCAGTCCAAGGTCTTCCTCCAGCGCTACGCGGACTTCAGCAAATCTTAAGCTTCCGTTCACGAGAAATATATTGAAATCTTTTGAATATGTGGTACAATGTACCGCAAATCACTTACGAGAAGGAGATGATCATTTTGGGCAAATTCTCCCACCCCCGGGAATTCTCCGAGCAGAGCTCTGCCAAAAATCCCGTATCTTCCGACCCCCGTCCCAAGGGTAAAAAAGGCCGCAAGATCGCGCTGATCTCCGTCTGTGCCGCCGCTGTGGTCCTGGTCATCGGCATCATTGCCGGCGTCTGGTACTTCATGGTGGGCGTGGATGACGGTCTGATCCTGAATAATGTCACCGCCGCCGGCGTGAATCTGGGCGGCATGACCCAGAAGGAGGCCAAGCTGGCCCTCCATCAGGCCACCGACCTGACCTACACCGGCGAAAACATGGTCATCCAACTGCCGGACACCACCCTGGAGCTGTCCCCCGCCGATACCGGCGCCAAGCTGGATGTGGACGCAGTGGTGGAGGAAGCCTACAACTACGGCCGCACCGGCACCAAGGCCGAGCGTGAAAAGCTCCGGGCCGAAGCCATGACCACCGCCCATCCCATCGCCCTGCTGCCCTATCTGAACCTCAACCTGGATTACATCCGGGGCCAGCTGGACGAATACGGCGCCGGCTACAACAGCGACTTCACCCCCTCCTCCGCCACGATGGAGGGCGATATGCCGGAGCTGGACGCCTCCAAGGAGACCTTTGACGCCGAAGCCCCCTGTCAGACCCTGGTCATCGAGATGGGCACTCCCGGCCGATATGTGGATATCGACAACCTGTATAACCAGGTCCTGGACGCCTACAGCTTCAACACCTTCCAGGTGGTCGTTCTTGAAAATGAGGAAGAGCTGCCGGAAGCCATCGATCTGATGGATCTCTACGACACCTACCACTCCGACCCTGTGGACGCCGCCATGGACCCCGAGACCTTCGACGTGACCCCGGAGATCTACGGCTACAGCTTTGATCTGGACGCCGCCCGGACCATGCTGGAGGAAGCGGAATACGGCGACATCCTGGAGATCCAGATGGAGTACATCCTGCCGGAGGTCCTGGGCGAGGAGCTGTCCGGCCTGCTGTTCCGGGATGTGCTGGCTTCCTACGAAACCGAGCACACCAAGGACGAAAACCGCAATACCAACCTGCGTCTGGCCTGCGAGGCCATCAACGGAAAGGTGCTGCAGCCCGGCGAGACCTTCGACTACAACGAGACCCTGGGTAAGCGTACCGCGGAAAAGGGCTACAAGGCAGCCTCTGCCTACAGCGGCGGCCTGACGGTCCAGTCCATCGGCGGCGGCATCTGCCAGGTGTCCTCCACCCTGTACTACTGCACTCTGGTGGCCGACCTGGAGATCGTCTCCCGCACGCCCCACAGCTTCGTTTCCTCCTATATGCCCATGGGCATGGACGCCACCGTCAGCTGGGGCGGCCCGGAATTCCGCTTCAAGAACAGCACCAATTACCCCATCCGCATTGAAGCGGAGGTCTCCGACGGCAAGGTGAAGGTCAAGCTCATCGGCACCGACGAGAAAGACTACTACATCAAGATGGAATACGAAGTCATCAGCTCCGTATCCCCCACCACCGAATATGTGGAGATCCCCGCGGACAACAACCCCAACAACTACTACGAGGGTCAGGTCATCGCCACCGCCTACAAGGGCTACACCGTGAAGACCTACAAGTGCAGATATGACAAGGAGACCGACGAGCTGATCTCCCGGGATTTTGACCGGACCTCTACTTACAAGCACCGCAACAAGCAGATCGCCACCATCGTCACTGCCACCACACCCACAACGGCTCCCACCACCCCGGAGCCCACCCCGACGGAAGCTCCCGTCACCCCCACCGATCCCCCCGTCTCCGACGGCGGCGTATCCGAAGGATAAAAAGCACCAGGACGCATTCTGAACGAATGCGTCCTGGTTTTCTATATTCATGACTTACACTGCGGCAAATCTGCCTTGCTTCCCTCTTTGAGGGCGTGTCGGAGGGAGTACCGTTTGTACGAAGGGACACTCCCCCAGTCACGGCTGACGCCGTGCCAGCCCCCTCATGGAGGGGGCCAAGGCCTCTATCTGTTTTAACTACTGATTTGCGTCCAGGTGGAAGGCATGGCGGCTGCGCCGCCAAACGAAACGCGAAACTACGTTCAAAATATCACTACACGCAAAAAGGACGCATTCAAACCGAATGCGTCCTCTTCATTTACTTCGCGCGGATATCCAGATGGTAATCCACAACGCCGGCGGCGCTGTTTTCGATGTCGATGCCGTAGATCAGATCGATCATGCCGCCCTCGGGCATGAGGTCGAAAAACACCCGCTGGGCGCAGACCGTGATCATCAGGGCGCCGAACTCCATCTGATACAGGGATTCGTGGAAAACGCCCTCCTGAAACACCATCTGGGAATAAAGTCTGCCGGTGCGGGTCAGGGTCACCTTGCCGGGCTCCACCCGGAAGGTGGTGGTGACGCCCGCCAGACCCGTCAGCTCCGTCTCCTCGTAGCTGATGTCCCAGCCGCCGTCACGGAACTCCATGGTACCGTCGGTCACCAGCTCGATCACATCCGGCTCCTGGCCGTCATAGGATTGTCTGCCGCAGATCGACAGCACAACAGGGATCTTCATTTGCAGGCCTCCTGGGCAAGCTCCAGCAGCTCGTCGATCAGCTGGCTGTAGGGGATGCCGCTGGCGGCGAAGAGCTTGGGATACATGGAAATGGAGGTGAAGCCGGGCAGGGTATTGATCTCATTGAACACGATGCGGTTATCCTCGTAGGTCACGAAGAAATCCACCCGGCTCATGCCCTGGCAGCCGATGGCGCTGTAGACCTTCACAGCCAGCTCCCGGACCTGCTCTTCCACTTCCTCGGAGATGCGGGCGGGAATGTAGGCCGTGGAGGTATCGGTGACATACTTGGCGTCGTAATCATAGAATTCCGCACCGGAGTCGATCTCGCCGCAGACGGAAGCCACGGGATTGTCGTTGCCCATGACGGCCACTTCGATCTCCCGGCCGTGGATGAACTCCTCCACCAGGATCTTGTCGTCGAACTCCGCGGCGGCATGGAGGGCCTTCTCCAGAGCGGTCCGATCCGCGGCCTTGGAGACGCCCACGGAGGAGCCGGTGCCGGCGGGCTTGACAAACATGGGATAGGTGAACTTCTCTTCCAGGGCGGCGATCACATGGTCCATGTGGCTTCCCAGCTCGCCGCGGCGGACCAGATGCCAGACCGCCTGGGGCACGCCGGCGTGATCCACCACCAGCTTGGTCAGAGTCTTGTCCATGGAGACCGCGGAAGCGGAAATGTGGGGACCCACATAGGGAATGCCCGCCAGCTGCAGCAGGCCCTGCATGGCTCCGTCCTCACCGTTCTCGCCGTGGAGCACCAGGAAAACCACGTCGATCCGCTCCCGGACCACGCAGTCGCCCTCAAAGCGCAGCAGGCCCTGGCCCCGGACGGGAGAGATGGTGCCCCGGCAGTTCTTGGGATTGTGCAGCCAGGCACCGCTGGGCAGCTCGGAGTAGTCGTCGCCGCCGTAGATGATCCAGTCGCCATCCTTGGCAATGCCCACAGGGAACACGTTATACTTTTCATGGTCAATGTTGTTCAGAACGGACTCGGCAGAGCGCAGGGAAACCTCATGCTCCGGGCTCATGCCGCCGAACAGAACGCAAACGCTGAGTTTTTTCAAAACAATCGCCTCATTTTCTTGAGTTATGGCAACCTCTAAAAACTCTTTTTTGATGATTTGGGCGAGAGATTTGACACCAAATTAAGTTGCGGAAATTCCGGAATACTTTGTGTATTGCGGGATTTTCGCAATGCAAAGCTGGTGGCAAAGATCCGTCCAAATCGCAAAAGGGGAGTTTTTAGAGGTGCCCTTATTTATATAAATTTACAATTTCCATCTGGAAATTTGGAGATTCGGTGCTATAATAGGTGCAATATTTGATCACAGGGAGGAATCACGATGCGGCTTGACCTGACGAACAGGGAGTTCCGCCTGCTGCTGGATATGGTATACATCGGAAACTGGGTCCTGAACTCCACCAGAGGGGACGACCGCTTCCGGGAATATGACGACATCGAAAGCAAGCTGTTCGGCCTGTGCCGCGAAAACGGCATGAAGGTGCTGGTGGAGAAATGGAACGGAGAAGACGTTCCCTCCAAAGCCTATGTGGACGGCGGTATCCAGGAGGCCATCGCCTATTACGAGGACAACATCTTCTACGAAATTCTGGCGGAAGAGCTGTCCCGGCGGGATATGGAATATCCGGTCATCAACGAGGAAAACTACGATGAGATCGTCACCCGGATGGACCGCTACATGAGCGAATTCCAGGCCTCCGGTCTGGACCATCTGGTGCTGGAAGAATGACCTTTCAAAAATGTGCCGCTCACGCGGCACATTTTCTTTTTGTCACAGCAGCGCCTCGCCGGCCCGGTAGATATCGCCGGCGCCGATGGTCAGGATGATATCACCCTCCCGGGCATTCTCCCGGATCCACTGGGTCACCTCCGGCAGAGTCTCGCAGAAGACAGCGCCGGGGATCCGCTCCGCCAGGTCCGCGGAGGAAATACCGACGGTATTGCTCTCCCGGGCGGCATAGATTTCCGCCAGGACCACCTGGTCCGCCTTCTTCAGCTCCCGGACAAAGTCCTCAAACAGAGCCTTGGTGCGGCTGTAGGTGTGGGGCTGGAAGGCGGCAACGACCCGCTTGTAGCCCATGGTGCGGACAGCGTCCAGCGTCGCGGCCAGCTCACCGGGATGGTGGGCATAGTCATCGTAAATATCAGCGCCCTGGAACTTGCCCTTGAACTCCATCCGGCGGCCCGCGCCATGGAAGGAAGCCAGGCCTCTGGCGGTAATGTCGCCGGGGATGCCCATCATCCAGGCGGTACCCGCGGCGGCCAGGGCGTTGATGGCGTTGTGCTTGCCCACGACACCCAGATTCAGGTGGCAGTAGTATTCGCCGTCGCAGATCACATCATAGCTGCGGTAATCGTCGGCAATGTTCTTCACATGGATCCGGTTACCCTCGTTCAGGCCGAAGGTCACGCACTTCAGGCCCTTCATAGCGTCCATGGTGTTGGCGTCGTCGCCATTGGCCAGGATGCCGCTCTTGGAGGACTCGGCGAACTTATGGAAGGATTTCTCGATATCCCCCAGGTCCTTGAAGTAGTCCAGGTGGTCCTCCTCAATGTTCAGCACCACCGCCAGGGTGGGGAAGAAATTCAGGAAGGAATCACAGTATTCGCAGCTTTCCATGACGATGGTGTCGCCATTGCCCACCCGGTGTCCGGCGTGGAGCAGGGGCAGATAGCCGCCGATCATGACGGTAGGGTCCTTATGGGCCTCCATCATGATGTGGGTCACCATGGAAGTGGTGGTGGTTTTGCCGTGGGTGCCGGAAATGCAGATGGCATTTTCATAGGACTTCATGATCTGGCCCCAGGCCTGAGCCCGCTCAAAGACGGGAATGCCGGCCGCCCGGGCCGCGGCGATCTCCGGATTGTCGTTATGGGCCGCGGCGGTGCGGATGATGCAGTCCGCGCCCTGGATATTCTCCGCCCGATGGCCGATGGCCACGTCGATGCCCTTGGAAATCAGCTCATCCGTGGAAACGGAGGCATTCATATCGGAGCCGGTGACCAGTACGCCCATGCCCTTCAGCACCAGGCCCAGCGGGCGCATGGAAACGCCGCCGATGCCCACCAGGTGAACATGCTTTCCGGGCGTCAGGTAAGCTTCAATTTTCTTATTGTTTTTAACCATTATTCAGATCTCCCGACAGTGGTTGTAGATTCAATAACCGTAATATTATATAGCATCCTTAAGAATTTTACAACCATAATTATTTGCATATCTCAACTTTTGTGTAGTTTTTTCGCAACTTTCCACCCAAAAGAAACACCTGTGCGCCAATGCAGGTACATCCTCCGCCCGTCCAAAAAGAGGCCTCCCGCAAAAGGACCCCCTCTCCGGCATGTGGTGGATGTTCAAATTGTAGTTTATCGTTCCGTTACGCACCGCAGCTGTCATCCCGAGCGGAATGAAATGGAGTCGAGGGATCTACGCATTTCGTTAAGATTTGCAGTAAAATCGGTGCCAAGATCCCTCGACTCGCTGACGCTCGCTCGGGATGACAACGTTGTTGGTAATTTGCAGACTTTACGATAAACTCCAATTTAAAATCCCAACCGCTTTTGACAGTTTGAAGAGGACTCCCCTTTTGAGGGAGTCCTCTTGCAGCGTTACGCTTTTTTCTTCCGAACCGTCCGGATGACCAGCAGGACCACGAACAGCGCTACCAGACAGACCGGCAGTACGATCAGGGCGCTCTGGACATATCCGGCCAGCACATAGCCAAAGAAGGATACCGCCGCCGCTGTCAGGGAATAGGGCAGCTGGGTACTGACATGGCTGATATGCTCGCACTGGGCGCCGGTGGACGCCATGATGGTGGTATCGGAAATGGGAGAGCAGTGGTCGCCGCAGACCGCGCCGGCCAGGCAGGCGGAGACCGCGATCACCATCAGCTCGCCGCTGGGGAACACGGAGCAGACGATGGGCAGCAGCACACCGAAGGTGCCCCAGGAGGTGCCGGTGGCGAAGGCCAGGAACACCGCGATGACAAACACGATGGCGGGCAGCAGATTGGCCATGCCGGCGGCGCTGATCCGAACGAATTCCGCCACAAAGACCTTGGCGCCCAGATTATTGGTGACGCCGGAGAGGGTCCAGGCGAAGGTCAGGATCAGAATGGCGGAGGCCATCAGCTTGAAGCCGTCAGCGACGGAATTGGTGAATTCCTTCAGGGTGACGATCTTCCGGGGCACATACAGGATGGCGGTGAACACCAGCGCCAAGGCGGAGCCCAGCACCAGACCCACGGAGGCGTCGGAATTGCCGAAGGCGTCGATGAAGTTCATATAAGAGCCGGAGGAAGCGTCAAAGAAGCCGCCGGTATAGACCATCGTCAGCACGCAGGAGACGATCAGCACCACGATGGGCAGGATCAGGTCAATGACCTTGCCGTTGGGATTGCCGGCTTCATGCTCCGCGTCGGCATAGGGCCGGGCCTCGGTGGTGTACAGGTCGCCATTCTTGGCGTTCTCCTCATGGATACGCATCTTGCCATAGTCAAAGCCCATAAAGGCCAGCATCAGCATCATGGCGATGGTCAGCAGGGCGTAGAAATTATAAGGGATGGAGCTGATAAAGAGCTTCAGGCCCTGTCCCTCGGGGGCAACGCTGGAAACGGCGGCAGCCCAGGAGGAAATGGGGGCGATGATGCAGACGGGCGCGGCGGTGGCGTCGATGATATAGGCCAGCTTGGCCCGGGAGATGCCGTGCTTATCGGTGACTGGCCGCATGACGGAGCCGACGGTCAGGCAGTTGAAGTAGTCGTCAATGAAGATCAGACAGCCCAGCACCACGGTGGACAGCAGGGCGCCGGCCCGGGACTTGATGTGCACGGAAGCCCAGCGGCCATAGGCGGCGCTGCCGCCGGCCTTGTTGATCAGGCTGACCATCATGCCCAGGCACACCAGGAACACCAGAATGCCCACATTCCAGGAATCGCTGAGCTTGCTGATCATCACGTCAAAGGTATTCGTCACCATGCCCCATACATTAAAATTGGAATACAGCAGCGCGCCGGACAGGATACCGATAAACAGGGAGGAATAGACCTCCTTGGTGATCAGCGCCAGACCGATGGCGATGATGGGGGGAAGCAGCGACCAGAAGGTGGCATAAGTGCCGATGGACTCCCGGATCGTGTCGATGGCGGTGTTGATGTTCTCCTCGAAATTCTCGTCGGAACCCACATAGTCGGAATAGCCGTCCAGGTATTCCAGTGCCTGGTCGGGGTCGGTATAGTCCGCCGCGGTGGCTGTCATGGCAAAGCAGCCGATCAGAGCCGCGACCATCAGCACCAGCAGGAGACGTCTTGTGATGTTTCTCATATTTCTCGTCCTTTCTGTTAAAAACAAAAAACCGCGAACCTTGGAACAATCCAACATTCACGGCAAAAGGCAGCTGAGCCCTAAAGACGACGAATGATAGCGCTCCACTTTCGTGACAGTCCGGCGGATATTCTCCGACGGCCCAGCGTCTCCGCCCGGGAAGCGGAAGACACTTCGGCGGTTTGCCCCTTCCCGAAGGCCGGAATCCCGTTCCGTGCAGCCCCCGGTACTCATGCGCACCGCGCCTCTATCGATTCACAGTTTTTAATTGGTACAGCGAGTATAACACCGGAATCCTGCCTTGTCAACAGAGAATCCGTGCTTTTTCAACTTTCTTCCCCTTGTTTTCTGCCATAGGGCGTGTTATGATGGTTTTATCAATCCAATTGGGAGGCAATACCATGAAAAAACGCATTTCAGCACTTCTCCTCTCCCTGTGTATGCTGATTTCACTGCTGCCCGTCCACGCTCTGGCGGCGGATGTGACCATGACCAGCTTCGGCATCACAGATGCCTACACAGACTACTCCTTCCCCGTCCAGTCGGTAGCAACCGACGAAACGGCGGATTTTGTGGATGTGACCGCTCCCCCGGAGGGCGGCGCCACCGTCATGATCTATTTCTCCGCCAATTGCGGCAACAGCGGCAGCCTCGTTTCGCAGCTGTGCAAATACGACTGGATCGCCGATGAGCATATTAAAATCGTGGCCCTGGAGACCAAGGGCTATGACCAGGCATCCACCCAGAGCTTTATCGACACCTACGCAGGTGGTGGGAACGACTACATCGACTTCTATTACGACGACACCAACAGACATATGTGGGCCATGGAACGGCAGACCTACTGCGAGTATTCCCTGACCTATCCCTTTGTGGTCATTATCACCGAATCCGGCGGCGTCCGAACCATCCAGTACGCGGATAAGATGATGACCTCCCCCGCCCGACTTTACAATTCCCTGGCAGCGCTGATCCCGGAATTCGCCGACAGCACCAGCGGCGACCTGCCGGGCCTGGTAAGCGTCACCGTGGCAGGCACCCAGATGTATTCCGAGGCCGCCGATGTCTTCACCCTGGTCAACCAGAACCGGGTGGCCAACGGCGCGGCTGAGCTGACCTACAACGCCACCCTGACGGAGCTTGCCATGCAGCGGGCCGCGGAGATCGCCGTCTATTACAGCCATACCCGTCCCAACGGCACCTCCTGCCAGACCGTGGCCACCGACATCTATTCCGGCGGTATCGGCGAGAACATCGCCGTCGGCCAGCCCGACGCCGCCTATGTCATGGACTCCTGGATGAATTCCGACGGTCACAGAGCCAACATTTTGAACACCATCTATACCCAGATCGGTATCGGCTGCTATGTCAGCGATGACATGACCTACTGGGTCCAGCTCTTCGGCATCGACACCACGGACACCTCCGTCACCACCAAGACCACCGATACCGCCGCCCAGGTAACGGTCCAGACCCTGAAGGAACACCTGTGTCTCACCCCCTCCGGGATCGTGGAAGCAGAGCTGGACATTGACAAGACCTATACCACCGCCCTGATCAACGGAAACCGGGGCACCCAGGATACCAGCTATTTCACTGCCGTGCTGATCCCCAGCGCCATCACCACAGACACCAACCTGCTGGATGTCACCATCGACGATGCCGGCGTCATCACCATCGACCCCCTGGCTCTTGGTGAGACGACCATGACTCTGCAGGCTTATGAAGGCCAGACCGACTGCGGCGGCTACCGCTTCAGCATCGTGGAGGATATTTACTACGATATCATCCTGAACCAATGCGAGGGCGGCACCGTCACCGCCAGCCATTCTTCCGCCCTGGCAGGCACCACCGTCAAGATCTACTATACCCCCGATTCCGGCTATGAGCTCGGCAGCCATTCCCTCGCCAGAACTGACGGCGGCTACTTTTACTACGGCAAGGCCCTGAATTATTTCCAGTTCACGATGCCCGAAAGCGATGTGGAATTCACCCCGGTCTTCACCCCTGTAGGCACCTACTCCATTTCCCTGAGCTATAACAGCGAGGGCGGCTCCGCTTCCCTAAGCGCCACCACTGCCGCCCCCGGCGAGACCATCACCTTGACCACCTCCCCCGCTGACGGCTATTATCTGGCAAGCCGCAGCTTCAATGGCGTCAGCAACATTCAGGACCTGGGTAACGGTACTTATTCCTTCACCATGCCGAAGGGCGATGTCTCCATCACCCTGACCTTCGTTCAGGAACCCACCTCCGAGGGCCCTCTCTATGACATCAGCCTGAGCTATAACGCCGAGGGCGGCTCCGCTTCCCTCAGCGCCGCCTCCGCCCATGCCGGCGATACCGTCATTCTGACCCTCTCCCCCAATACCTGCTATTATCTCAGCAAACGCGATATCACCAGCGGCGCTTCCTTCTCCGGCTTCACAGACCTGGGCAATAACCAGTACAGCTTTGTCATGCCCGCGGGCAGCCTGTCCATTGGCCTGACCTTCACCGCCAACCACAAGAGTGCCACCACCGGAGCCTTCGCCGCTACCTGCACCGAGCCCGGCTACACCGGCGATACCGTCTGCAGCCAATGCGGCGCTGTCCTGACAGCAGGCGAGGAGATCCCCGCGCTAGGCCACAGCTACAACTCCGTCACCACCGCGCCCACCTGCACCGCCCAGGGCTACACCACCCATACCTGCACCACCTGTGGACACATCGAGACTGACAGCTATGTGGACGCGCTGGGCCACTCCCCCGTCACCGACGCGGGTTCCGCCCCTGACTGCGTCACCACCGGCCTGACGGAAGGCAGCCACTGCGGCGTCTGCCAGGAGGTGCTGACCGCCCAAACGGTCATTCCCGCCCTGGGCCACAGCTATTCCGCTGGCGTCTGCGTCCGCTGCGGCAAGGAGGAATCGGCTGTCGCCGTCTACAACATTTC
Source organism: Oscillospiraceae bacterium (assembly GCA_017473225.1). Taxonomy (GTDB): domain Bacteria; phylum Bacillota; class Clostridia; order Oscillospirales; family Oscillospiraceae; genus Faecousia. The sequence continues at coordinate 46,102 of JAFUMG010000004.1, forward strand.
CCTGCTGTACAACACCGAAGGCGGCTCCGTATCCCTGAGCGCCGCCAGCGCCAAGCCCGGCGACACCGTTCAGCTGACGGCTGTGCCCAATACCTGCTATACCGTCAGCAGTCTGGAATGCATCCCCTCCGGGGATTTCCAGGGCTTCACGGACCTGGGCGGCGGGCAGTACAGCTTCGTCATGCCGGATAACGCGGTTTCCGTCTCCGTGGCCTTCTCCATCGCTCATACCGGCGTTACCGTCACCGGCCGTCAGGATGCCTCCTGCACCGCTCCCGGCTATTCCGGCGATACCGTCTGCACCGCCTGCGGCACCCTCATCGCCCAGGGCTCTGCGGTCCCGGCATCCGGCCATGATTACAGCGCCACAGTCACGGATCCCACATGCATTGCCCGGGGCTATACCACCCACACCTGCGCCGCCTGCGGCGACACCCGCAAGGATACCTACACAGACGCTCTGGGCCACACTTGCGAAAACGGCACCTGCACCCGCTGCGGCGCCCAGGACCCCAGCAGCATCCAGCCCACTGTAAATCCCTTCGTGGACGTGAAGAAGGGCGAGTTCTACTACGACGCCGTCCTGTGGGCCGCTGAAAACGGCATCACCGCGGGCTACGGCAATGAAAACACCTTCTGCCCCGACGTGGACTGCACCCGTGCCCAGGTGGTGACTTTCCTGTGGCGTGCCGCTGGCTGTCCCGCCCCCCCAGTCCAGTGCCAATCCCTTCACCGACATCCAGAAGGGCTGGTACTATGAGGCAGTCCTGTGGGCTAAAGAGCAGGGCATCACCGCGGGCTATGGTTCTACGACTACCTTCTGCCCCGATCAGGAGTGTAGCCGTGCCGAGATCGTGACCTTCCTGCACCGCTACGCGGGTACCCCCGCTCCCGCTTCCACCAACAATCCCTTCGTGGATGTTCCCGCGGGTGAATGGTATACCAATGCCGTCCTGTGGGCCGTGGAAGAAGGCATCACCAATGGCTACGGCAGCGAGACCACCTTCGCTCCCAATAATGTCTGCACCCGCGGTCAGATCGTTACCTTCCTGTACCGCGCTGAAAACTGATCCACATATCGCAGCCGGGCCGCGGAACTCTCCGCGGCCCGGTTTTTATAATTTGGTTGCATAAGATGCAAATTGTAGTTTGGTAAACTGGCGCGGGAGCGCCCATGGCTTCCCCCGGGAGGAAGCTGTCACCGCCTCAAGGCGGTGACTGATGAGGAATGCGGGCGGAAAACTTAGGTCTTCGCATTTGTATCAGGCTTTTTCCAGACTTCGGTGCACGCCATTCCTCATCCGACCTCGCTTCGCTCGGCCACCTTCCCCCCGGGGGAAGGCATGGCGGCTACGCCACCGAACGGAGCGACAAACTACAATTCAAAATCTCCCAACACATGACAACAGGGCCGCGGATGATCCGCAGCCCTGTTGCTTTCTTAATTAAAACGCACGATCTTATTGGCAATGTGATAAACAACGCCGGAGAAACTCTGGCCGAACCGGCCCGGCAGGCAGATGAACCACAGCGGCGTGCGGCTGCGGAAATGGCGGCCCCATTTGGGGTCGAACTCCTTGCAGTTGTCCCACATCTTTTCCAGTGCCGCGTCGGTCTCCGCGGTCCTGTTCAGCCGGGTGAAGAGGATGGAGATGCCGAACATCATGAACAGCTCGTGCTTCATGTATTTCTTCAGCCGGGGTTCGGTGACCTCGTCCAGATGGCAGGAGGAGAAGCACTTCTCCGTCACCAGGATCTGGTGACTGTACCGCTTGGACATGACGTTCTGCTGCACCGACTGGTCGGGCCGTCCGATCCAGTAGCGGTACAGGTCCGCGTTCATGTAGTACATCTTCTCAATATGAGGCAGGGTCTTGTAGACCATCAGGTTGTCCTCATAGAAAACGTGCTTCGGCAGGGCCTCGCCCCATTTGCGCATGGCTTCGGTGCGGAAGGTGCAGGAGTGGATTGTCAGCATCTGGTGGAGCAGGAAGGGCTTCGTATCCGCCCAGCGGAAGATCTTCCCCTCCGGCAGCACGTTGGCATAATTGATGGACCGGTCGCCCTCGCCGTCGGAATGAACGTAGTAGTAATTGGTCACCGCCAGATCCACGCCGCCCTGGGCTTCGCATTCCTCCAGCTTTTCCAGGAACGCCGGGAAATCGGTGCTGACGGTATCGTCGCTGTCCACCACCTTAAAATATGTACCCGTGGCATGGGCCAGGCCCTGATTGATGCCCTCGCCGTGGCCGCCGTTCTCCTGATGGACCACCCGGACGATGGAGGGGTACTTCGCGGCATATTCATCGGCGATTTTGCCGGTATTGTCCTTGGAGCCGTCGTCGATGATGATGATCTCCACCTTCTCGCCGCCGGTCAGCAGGCTGTTGATGCAGTTTTCCATGTAGTCCTGAGAATTGTAGCAGGGCACTGTCACTGTCAGTATTTTCATTTTATCTTTCCTCCGTGCCGAATTCCCGCTCCGCCAGCTTCAGCGCCGACAGCAGCACCGCGTCCATATCATAGTAGCGGTACTCGCCCAGCAGGCCGCCGAAGATGACGCCCTTCTCCCGCTCCGCCAGAGCCTTGTACTGCTGATACAAGGCTCCGTTTTTCTCATCGTTGACGGGATAATAGGGCTCCACCCCGGGCCGCCACTCGGAGCTGTATTCCCGGGAGATGACCGTTTTCGGCTGGGTGCCGAATTCGAAGAATTTGTGCTCGATGATCCGGGTATAGGGCGTTTCCCGGTCGGTGTAGTTCACCACCGCGTTGCCCTGGAAATTGGGCATATCCAGCACCTCCGTCTCGAAGCGGACGGAGCGGTAGCTCAGATGGCCCAGGCAATAGTCAAAATAGCCGTCGATGGAGCCGGTGTAGACCACCGTATCCGCCAGCGCACGCAGCTGCTCCCGGTTTTCCAGGTAGTCCGTATTCAGCCGTACCTCGATGCCCTCCAGCATTCTCTCCACCATCCCGGTGTAGCCGCCCACGGGGATGCCCTGATATTTGGCGTTGAAATAGTTGTTGTCAAAGGTCAGGCGCACCGGCAGGCGCTTGATGATAAAAGAGGGCAGCTCGGTGCAGGGACGGCCCCACTGCTTTTCGGTGTAGCCCTTCACCAGCTTTTCATAGATATCCGTGCCCACCAGGGAGATCGCCTGCTCCTCCAGATTCCTGGGCTCGGTGATCCCGGCAGCGGCACGCTGCTCCTCGATCTTCGCCTGGGCCTGCTGAGGGGTGATGACGCCCCACATCTTATTGAAGGTGTACATATTGAAGGGCAGCGAATACAGCTCCCCGTGGTAATTGGCCACCGGGGAATTGGTATAGCGGTTGAACTCCGCGAACCGGTTCACATAGTCCCAGACGGTTTTATCATTGGTGTGGAATATATGGGCGCCATACCGGTGGACCTGGATATCCTCGACGGACTCCGTATAGACGTTGCCGCCGATATGGTCTCTTTTATCGATCACCAGCACCTTTTTGCCCGCGGCCGCAGCCTCCCGGGCAAAGGCCGCGCCGAACAGGCCGGCACCGACGATCAAATAATCGTAATGCATGAAAAAGATCCTTCTTTCTTGTTAATAGTGCTTACTCCGGGAAGTATAACACATTCTCCTTGGGTTTGTCACTAACTCTAAGTAAAATTTAATAAAAATAAAACAAAATCCGCCATTTTGTCTATTTCCTGACTGTCCGGATGACGCGGCTGTAGATGATGTAGGAGATCACTACGTTGATGGCGTCCGCCGTCATCTGGGTCCAGACGATGCCGCTCATGCCGAAGAGCCGGTTCAGGAGGAACAGCATCGGGATATTCAGGCACAGCTGCCGGATCACCGCCAGCCACAGGGAGCATTTGCCCCGGTCGATGGCCTGCATGAAATGGACCATGTGGAAGCTCAGGAACATGAAGGGCGTGGCAAAGCACCTGGCCTGGAGAAATTCCGTGCCGAACCCCACCGTAGCCCCATCGGAAATGAAGGCCCGGATGATCCAGGGCGCGAAGATCCGGTACAGCGCCACACAGAGCACCGAAACCACGATCCCCGCCAGCCGTGCCCCGGAAAAGAAGGCCTTCATCCGCTTATGATTCCCGGTGGCGTAATTGTAGGCGATCAGGGGCATCATGCCGAGACAGATGCCGACGCCGATGTTCAGGGGCAGCCGCTCCACCTTCAGCACGATGCCGATGGCCGCCAGCTCGATGTCGCCATGGGTGGAGGACAGGCGGTTGATGACCATGTTGGTCAGATCATACAGCAGGAGGCTCATGGCCGCGGGGACGCCCACGGAGAAGATGGAGCCCATGGAGTCCCGGCGGATCCTTTCGATCCTCCGGGGCAGCGCCAGGATGGAGTCCTTTTTCACCCGCCGGTAGGTCAGAAGGAAATAACCGAAGGCCACGAAATTGGACAGCATGGTGGCAATGGCCGCGCCCATGACCTCATATCCGGCCGGCAGCAGGACGAACATGAACAGCGGATCCAGCAGCACATTGAGCACGCCGCCGAGCCCCAGGCCGAAGCCCGCCTCTTTGGAGAAGCCCACATTGCGGAGTATGGCGCTCATGGTGTTGGACAGCACCGTGGGCAGGCCGCCGATGACCACCACGAACAGCAGATACTGCCGGGCATAGCCGATGGTATTGTCGCTGGCGCCCAGCAGCCGCAGCAGCGGGTCCATGAACACCAGGCAGATCAGTGAAAAGGCCAGGGCGCCGCCCGCTGCCATCACCAGGCTCAGTGACGCCACCTTCCGGGCCTCCTCCTCTTCCCTCGCTCCCAGCAGCCGGACCACCAGGCTTCCGCCGCCGACGCCGAAGAGGTTTGCCAGGGCGGTGGTCATCAGGAACACCGTCAGCACCAGCGACGACGCCGCCACCATGTAGGGGTTGTCCGTCTGACCGATGAACCAGGTATCGGCAATATTATAGACCAGCGTGATCAGCTGGCTGATGACCGTGGGAATGGCCATCTTCGCCAACGCCGCCGGCACCGGCATCCGCTCGAAAAGTTCATTTTTATCTGTCATTTTTCCAGCCATGGGAAGCGCTCCCTTTTTGTGATAATAGTTTATTATACCACTGAAATACCCAGGGCGCAACGGTATTCCGGCTTTTTTGCGGCAGAGATACGTTTTTCCTTGCCATGTCACTTGCGGCTTGTTATAATACTCCTGACAGATTCTTGAAATGGAGGATTCCATATGACAACACGTCTGATTCGAATATTCCTGTGTCTGTGCCTGCTGCTGAGCCTGCCCGTCTCCACGGTGCTGGCGGCAGAAGCTGACGCGAACACCCCCGCCACAACCGACGCGATCGACGAGATCATCGCCGCTTCCCCGGTGCTGACCACCAACATGGGCGCTCACGATTACATCAATTCAGAGCGCTGGACGGACCCTTCCCGCTCCGCGCTGATGTACGACGAAGCTTCCCAGACCTACACCCGCGTGGAGTACACCGGAAGCTATGTGGCCGTGGAGACCTATGACGCCAGCTTCCAGTACGTCAGCCGGCTGACCATCGCCATGGAGCTTCCCATTTACGGCGGCTTCCACGAGGGCGAAAGCTACAATTTCCTGATCTTCGGCCAGGAGAATCCCGAGGAGGATGACTCCGTGGAGGTCATCCGGGTGGTCAAATATGACAAGAGCTGGAACCGTCTGGGCCAGGCCAGTCTCTGCGGCGCCAATACCACCATCCCCTTTGACGCCGGCGGCATGAGCACCGCGGAATACAACGGCTACCTCTACATCCGCACCAGCCATGAGATGTACGCCGACGAAAACGGCACCAACCACCAGGCCAATCTGACCATGAACGTCCGCATCTCCGACATGGTGGTAACGGATTCCTACTACGATGCCATGAACCGCAACTATGGCTATGTCAGCCATTCCTTCAACCAGTACATCCGGGTGGATGAAAGCACCGGCGAGTTGGTAGCCGTGGACCACGGTGACGCCTCCCCCCGCTCCATCGTGCTGACCCGGTACTACGCCCCCGCCGGCCAGGATTCCTTCATGACCGCGAAAAAGGTCCCCCTGGAAAGCGGCGCCTATACCTACGCGTATGCCGACAGCGTGGATGTGCTGTCGATCCTGGGCGAGTCCGGCGATAACGATACCGGCGTATCCCTGGGCGGCTTTGAGATCTCCGATACCGCCTATCTGACGGTGGGTACCACCGTATCGCAGTATGCCACCAGCTATGACCCCTCCATCCAGCGTTCCGTTTTCCTGGCAGTCACCGATAAGGAGACCCTCACTACCGAGGTAACCTATGTGACAGGCTACGGCAACGCTCTATACCCCACTAATCCCCAGCTGGTAAAAATCAGTGACAACAAATTCATGCTCCAATGGTCTTACTCTTCCCACAATAGCAACAAATATGATTGTGTCTTTATTGATGGCAATGGCCAGTATTTGGCAGAGTGGAACTCCATCTCGTCTGCCAACTGCGAGACCCTCCTCTCCGACTGCCAGCCCATCGTCGCCGACGGCAAGGTGGTCTGGTATATGACCGCCAGCTCCAAGCCAGTATTCTGTACCGTCGATGTTGAGGATCCCTATACCTTCTCTGAGACCCATCTGTTTGATTACGGTGTCGGCGTCTATCCCACCGAATCCAGGGAAGGCACCCTGTATGCGGAATGCTACATCTGTGAGGGCGTCTGGACATCCACCATGCCCGTCCTGGGCTCTGACGCGTATACCCTCTTCTCCTCCACTGCGCCAACCTGCGAATCCGACGGCGTCGATGCCTACCTGTGGACGACCCCCCATGGCGATCTGGTCACCTTCTACATCAAAACGGACGCCTATGGCCACGATTACAGCGACTGGACCCTGCCGGAGGATGCTGCCTGCGGCGACTATGTGGATTACTACCGTACCTGCAGCCGCTGCAACAATGTAGAAACCAATAGAGCGTTTCGTAACCACAATCTGGAACTGGTCATTATTGAGCCCACCTGCACAGAACGGGGTTACACCAATCAGGTCTGCAGCCGATGCGGCTACACACGGATGCTGGAAAGCTCCTACGCCAGTCCCACCGGACATGATTGGACCAACTGGACCCAGCTGGAGGCCCCCTCCTGCATCGACAAGGGCCTGATGGGCCGCAGCTGCACAGTCTGCGGTATCAGTGAGACCTCCGAGATTGGTTATAACGATCATGACTACGTGGTGACGGAATCCGTGGACGTCGGCTGCACCCACGACGGCTATGAGATCTATACCTGCACCGTCTGCGGTGATTCCCACAAGACCACCACTCTGACCGCCATGGGCCACTGGTGGGATACGGAGCGTTTCGAGGATGGCATTCTCTGGACCTGCACCGGCTGCGGCTACAGCGAAATGAAGTATTTCAACGGCGACACTGTGGTCATTGACCCTGGTGACGAGGCAGTCCCCTCGGAGCCCGACGAACCCGATGTACCCGATGAGCCTGACGGAATTTCCTTCACCGATGTGGCAGAGGGCGCCTACTACTATGACGCCGTTCTGTGGGCTGTGGAGGAAGGCATCACCGAGGGCTACGGCAGTGCCACCACCTTCTGCCCCGACCTTCCCTGCACCCGGGCCCAGGTGGTCACCTTCCTGTGGCGGGCCGCGGGCAAGCCTGCCCCGGAATCCAGCGTAAATCCCTTCACCGACGTGCCCGGCGGCAGCTGGTATACCGAAGCCGTCCTCTGGGCCGTGGAGGAGGACATCACCAAGGGCTACGGCAGCGAGACCACCTTCTGCCCCGACCGGGAATGCACCCGGGCGGAGATCGTCACCTTCCTGCACCGCTACGCGAACACCCCTGCACCCAGCTCCGGCGATAATCCCTTCGTGGACGTTTCCTCCGGCAGCTGGTACCGTGATGCCGTGCTGTGGGCCGTGGAGGCGGAGATCACCAACGGCTACGGCAGCGCCACCACCTTCTGCCCGGATGTGATCTGCTCCAGAGGACAGATCGTCACCTTCCTGTACCGGGCCCGTGAAATGTTCGAAATCTGACAGAATAGCCGGGGAAACCCGGCTTTTCGTCTTGACGGCGGCAGAATACCGCCCTATAATGAAAGCATGAGCCAAATAGACACAAGGAGGAAATCCCATGAACAAGAAACTGATCCGGGCACTGTGCCTGATCCTCTGCGCCGTGATGGTCCTGGGCCTGCTGCCCGCCATCGCCTTCGCCGCGGAAGCCGAAAGCACCGTCACCGTCGTCACCCAGGCCGAAGACGGCACCTATTACCGCAGGGAAACCACTTCCCAGTCCGCCGCGGGCTCCCTGCCCCGCACCGCCAGCGAGCTGATCCCCCTGGGCACCCCCACAGATCCCCAGTGGGGCATCTACAATTCCGATGAAATGCCCGGCGCCATCAGCTGGGCCACCGCGGAGCCTGACCAGGGCAATGCCTGGATCCAGGTCTACCGGGAGGGCGATACGGACCCCTACGCCAGCTATGGCTGGTCTTTCGGTTCCACCTATCTCCCCGAGCGCCGCTATATTGACAGCTTCTGCCTGCAAAATCCCGAAAGCGGCACCTATTATTTCACTGTCCAGTCCGAAGGTGACAACACTGCCTACTGCGACAGCGAAATCCTGACCTCCGGCACCTGGACCTATACCAAGCCCAGCGCCCGGCTGGACACCTGCTCCGGCCTGACCTGGAACTGGCCCCAGTGCAGCTGGACCGCAGTTACCGGCGACCACGTGGACGGCTACGAGGTGGAATGGTATTTTGTCGCCACCGCCGATGATGAACCCCGCAGCTGCGGCGGCAGTTGGTCCCGGGGCGGCGCCGACCGCACCACCAATTCTCCCTGGGATGAGCTGATCCAGGAAAATGGCATCGGCTACTACTATTTCCGGGTCCGTGCCCTCTCCGATGACATCACCGCCGCCTGCAACGGCGAATGGTCCGAGCTCAGCGAGCCCTTCAACCTGACCGAGCTTTCCCTGAGCGTGGAAGAGCAGCTGGAAGAGATCACCACCGGTGATCCCGACGAGATCCGTTCCGCTGTCCAGGCCATGGACACCCAGGAACTGAAGTCCGCCATGCTGGCCGACCAGGATAACACCGGCGCCACCGCTCAGATTGCCGCATTGGAAGAGACCGCCGGCGGCTCCGCCGCCATCGAGGTCGCGGACAACGCCAGCGCCTTTGACGCCTCCCAGGTCTCCATCGTCGGCGCCAACCTGAATACCCCCACCTCTGACGCGAACCCCATCACCTTGGTCATCGACAAGCCCGAGAAGACTGACGTGATCCCCGCCGCTTACGACAACGCCGTGGCCGTCCGCTTCTCCATGACCCTGGACAATGTAGCGGACCCCGAAAATCTGGAGGTCCCCGTCAAGATCACCCTGCCCGTTCCCGCGTCCATCAATCCCAGCTTCCTGGTGATCCTGCACTACCACGCCGCCACCGGCGAAGTGGAGGAGATCCGGCCCTGGGTCTATCAGGAGAACGGCCAGTATTACGCCGCCTTCGTGCTGACCAGCTTCAGCGATTTTGTCATGACCCAGCTGGCAGAGACCTCCGGCAATCCCTTCGTAGACGTTCCCCAGGACAGCTATTACTATGACGCCGCCCTGTGGGCCGCTGACCTGGGCATCACCGCCGGCTACGGCAGCGCCGAAACCTTCTGCCCCGATCTGGCCTGCACCCGTGCCCAGGTAGTCACCTTCCTGTGGCGTGCCGCCGGCGAGCCCGTGCCCCGGTCCAGCGCCAATCCCTTTGTGGATGTTGTGAATTCCCAGAACACCAGCTGGTACTATACCGCCGTGCTGTGGGCCGCGGAGGAAGGCATCACCGCGGGCTATGGCAGCGATACCACCTTCTGCCCCGATCAGGAGTGCAGCCGTGCCGAGATCGTGACCTTCCTGCACCGCTACGCGGGTACCCCCGCTCCCGCATCCATCAACGATCCCTTCGTGGATGTTCCCGCGGGTGAATGGTATACCAATGCCGTCCTGTGGGCCGTGGAAGAGGGCATCACCAACGGCCTTGGCTCCACTACCACCTTCTGCCCCAACAGCGTCTGCAACCGCGCCCAGATCGTCACTTTCCTCTACCGCGCGGAGCAGTAATTCCAGCTTTTCCCAAAAACGCCTCCATCCTGCGATGGAGGCGTTTCGCTGTTCCAAAGAGGTTCGTGTCTTCAAATTGTAGCTTATCGCACTGGCGCGGAAGCGCCCAACTTGCCTCTCCCTTTGGGAGAGGTGCCCCGAAGGGGCGGAGAGGGCCCTCTCAGTCACGCCTTCGGCGTGCCAGCTCTCCCTGAGGGAGAGCCAAGTGGGTTTGTGAACATCGCTATAAACTACAATTCATTGACAATCCCCCATTATCGTACTAAACTGAAACCATAAAAAGGAGGTAACTGCCATGAAGAAAATGACCATCGCGCAGCTTCAGACCCATGTCTATGCGGACAAAGAAAAGAATCTGGACCTGCTGGCGCCGATGTTTGAGCGGGCGGCAGCCGGGGGCGCTGACCTGATCTGCCTTCCGGAAATGTTCAACTGCCCCTATGAAACGCCCAATTTCCCGGTCTACGCGGAAATGGAAGGCGGCCCGGCGTGGACCAGGCTTTCCGGGCTCGCGCGGCAGTTCCATGTCTATTTATCCGCAGGCACCATCCCGGAAGTGGATGCCGAAGGGAAGGTATATAATACGGCCTTCGTCTTTGACCGGGACGGCAACCAGATCGCCAAGCACCGCAAGGTCCACCTTTTCGACATCGATGTCAAGGGCGGCCAGTATTTCAGGGAATCCGACACCCTGACCCCCGGCAATTCCGTTACGGTTTTCGACACGGAATTCGGCCGGATGGGCCTGTGCATCTGCTTTGACTGCCGTTTTGTGGAGATCGCCCGGAAAATGGCCCTGGCCGGCGCCCAGGTGATCCTGGTACCGGCGGCTTTCAATATGACCACCGGGCCGGCCCACTGGGAGGTCATGCACCGAAGCCGTGCCATCGATAATCAGGTGTTCATGATCGGGACCTCTCCGGCACGGGACCTGTCCGCCTCCTACCACGCCTGGGGCCATTCCATGGTGGTGCATCCCTGGGGCACGGTCCTCAGCCAGATGGACGAGAAGGCGGGCATGAAGCTCACCACCATCGATCTGGATGAAGTTGCCTCCATCCGGGAGCAGCTGCCGATCATGAAGACCCGCCGGGACGATATGTAAAGGAACTTCACAATACTTCAAATTCCTTTTTCCCTCCCGCCTTCAAATAAAACCCGCTGTTCTGTCGCATTTCCGGCATTTTCCATAGAATCCTTGCAATCAGTTTACATTTTTGATATACTTTCTTTACAAAAAGCCCGTGCTTGGCGGGCCAAACAACAGGAAACGAGGTATCCCTATGAAACGAATCATCAGTCTGCTGCTGGTTCTGTCACTGCTGCTGTCCTACGGCGGCGCAGCCTTTACCGTCTTCGCGGCGGAAGACGGCAGCACCACACCGCCCGCCCTTCAGCTGGACACACCTGTGGAAGTCCAGCTGGACAGCCAGGAAAGCCAGGTCTTCTCCTTCACCCCCACCGAAAGTGACAGCTACTGCTTCACCGCTTCCGGTTTCTATTCCGAGGAGTTGATGATGGGCGAATCCCCCACCTTTGAATTTTCCGAAGTCGGCGGAGATGATGTAAACTACACTGCTTACGCCGACAGCAACAACGCCCATGTCATGGTCACTCTGGAAGCAGGCGTTACATACCTCGTTACGATCTATAATGAGCAGGCATACGCCATGTCCTTCACCGTTTCCGTCAGTCATACTCCCGACCCGGAATCCCTCACCCTCAGCGGCAGCCGCAATATTTACTGGGACGGCACTACCGACACCTATCTGGATTACTTCTGCAGCTGGACCCCCTACTATGTGGAGCTCCATACCACCTGGACCTCCAGCAACGAGGATGTACTGGCCATTGTCGATTCCGGTGATGGTTACTGCAGCACCAAGGTGACCGGCATCGGCGAAACGGCCCTCACCGCCACCGCCTCCAACGGCGTGTCCGCCTCCATCACGGTCACCGTAGCGGCTCCCACGGTCCTTCCGGAAAATGAGACCATCCAGCTGAGCTTCAGCCCCGAGCATTGTGAAGCCCGCTGCACCTTTACTCCCTCCTCCTCCGGCAGCTATACCTTCCGCTCCACCTGCTATCACGTCGACGAGGAAGAGTATTACGCCCCCTCCATCTCCATTTACCAGGACGGCAACAGCATCAGCACCTTCTACACCACGACCAGCGATTACCAGTATGTCCTCGCCACCCTGGAAGCCGGCGTGGAATACACCCTGGAGCTCTGCGACAACTCCTGCATGGATGTCACCTATTCCATCACCGCGGAAAAGTCCCCCGCGCCCGAAGGCATCACCCTTACCAGAACCAATTTCGTCTGCTATGAAGATACCAGCATCGGGACTCTCTACCACAACACCTTCCGCTTCAGCCCCGGCGGCGCCGCTGACATCGTCACAGTCGTCAGCGACAATGAAAGCGTCGTAAAGGTCACCGAAGTCTATGCCACCGGCTACTACTTTGAGATCACCGGCTGCGGTACCGCCTCCGTCACCGCCACCACCTCCAATGGCTACAGCGCCGTCATGACCGTCAGCGTCAGGAACGCCACCACCATTCAGACCGGCTACACCGAGGAGCTGAGCATGACTGCCTCCGGTGACAGCAGACGTTATTATTTCACCCCCGAGCATTCCGGCTACTATACCTTGAAAGCCACTACTTGCCAGCTGAACGGGTGGGAGTACTATGCGCCTGCCGTCTATGTCGGCGGAACAGAGATGGAAATCTCCACCGACTGCGTCGCCAATTCGGACGCATATTACAACTACATATATCTCGAGGCCGGTACCACCTATTCCCTGAATATATATAACGAAAGCGGCCACGACATCACCTCCACCATCACCCTGTCCGAATCCGATGTCCCCACCGGCATCAGCATCGAATTGGACGGCACCGACAAGAGCATGACCATCTATAGCCGCCCCGGGGAATCCAACTGGTTCGGCATCTATTACCACTTCACACCCGCAACTGCCATGGCCGCCGTCACCGCCACCAGCAGTGACGAAAACATCGTAAAAATTTCCAGCACGGATTACGGTTACGCTTCCTGCTGGGCTTTGGGTACCGGCACTGCCACCGTCACCCTGAAGGTCAATGATGAGGTCTTCGACACCTGCACCATCAACGTCCTGCCCGTCCCCGAGCTTACCGGACTGCACATGAATTCCGCCAGCAGCCTTGTTGGCTCTCAGGGGGATATCTGGGTCTGGGCTGAGCCTGAAAATGCCGATTTGAACTGCGAATTCTCCATCGCGGATACCTCCGTGGCCCGGATCCTCTGGACTGAGAATTGCTGCTGCACGATCGAATACCTGGCCCCCGGCACCACGACCCTGACCGCCACGGATACCGCCACCGGCATCTCCACCACCTGCACCATCACCGCCCTCCAGCCCAAGACCATCACTGAAGGCTACAGCGAGGTCCTCACCCTGGAACGGGGCGGCTCCGCCTACTATCTCTTCACCCCCGAGACCACCGGCAATTACCAGCTCATTTCCAGCAACTACAGCAACGAAAACATGGGCTTCTCCATTCTTTCCGTGGCCGAAGATTGCTGGGTCAGTGACCACAACTGCTACATCGAAGACACCTACAATGTCTACGCCGAACTGGAAGCCGGGAAGACCTATCGCATCCAGGTCTATGACTATGGCAATTACGACAGCAACACCTCCACCATTTCCCTCCGGAAGGCCACAGCGCTGTCTTCCATCTCCTTCTATGAAAGTGAGATCACCATGTACTACGATGCGGACGACCCCGTGCTCCGCCATCTGGGCCTGGAGCTGAGTCCCACCTACGGCTACAGCGATATCACCTTCACCACCTCTGATGCTTCTGTCGCCGCCATCGAATACTGGGGCTATGATTACTGCGTCATCCGCCCCGAGGGCATCGGCCAGGCCACCATCATCGCCACCACCTCCGAGGGCAAAACCGCCGTCTGCACCGTCACCATTCAGGAGCGGCCCACCGCCACCTCCCTGACCTGCTACTGCGACCACAGCACCGCCACGGTGGGTATGCAGTTCAATTTCTACGTTTACTCCCAGCCTGACGGCTCCGCTCCCCGGTGTGACTTCACGGTCAGCGATCCCACATTGGCTGAGATCACCGATTCCTATTCCGATTACTGCCGCCTGAACGCCCTGCGGCCCGGCACCTTCACCATCACCGCCACCGACACCGTTTCCGGTCTCAGCATCTCCCGGGATGTCACCGTCGTGGAGCCCGATGCCATCACCCCCGGCAGCACCAGGGAGCTGACGCTGGATTCCAATGAATGCGTCTACTTCACTTACACTCCCACCGAGACCGGCCGGTACTGCGTCAGCACGCCTGCCTTTGAGGGGACCACCGGCTGGGAAGCCTGGTACTATTCTGTCGACATTTTTGCTGAGAACAGCTACATCAGCATCACCAGCACCACCCAGAACGACCGGAACTATCTCTTCGCGGAGCTGGAAGCGGGCACGGAATATTTCTTCTGCGTCACCAACTACTGGGATGAGGAATATTCCGGCAGCATCAGCTTTGACAAGGCCTCCCCTGTCACCGCCATCACCGCCAAGGAGGATTCCGTCACCAGATATTACCACGGCCCCAACAGTTATAACAGTTGTTCCATGGAGATCTGGTTCACCCCCGCCACCTCCTACACCACCGACATCACCTGGACCAGCAGCGATCCGAATGTAGCCGATGTGGATTATTTCGGCGGCAGCTCCTGCTCCTGTTCCATCAACGGCATCGGCACCACTGAGATCACAGGCACCACCCCCGATGGCCTGTCCGTCAGCTTCACCGTCCAGGTCCTCTCCCCTGAAGCCATCGATCTGAACGAGGTACAGGAGATCACGCTGGACAGCAACCAGGATATCGCATATACCTTCACTCCCACGGTCAGCGGCCGGTATGTCTTCACCGCCAGCGGGCGCACCGAAAACCTCCCCGGCTTCTGGCTGACCTACAACGAGGAATCCCTCAATGAGATCTACGCTTACAATCAGGACTCCAGACAGGTCTTTGCGGATCTGACCGCCGGCAATACCTATTACATCATTGCGGAGAACTATTACTCCACCGCCAAGAGCTGCGGGATCTCTGTGACCCGCGCTGCCACGGAGATCACGGGCTTTGAGCTGGTCCAGGGCGAGATCAAGACGATGGGACTTAACGACCGTTACCTGCCCATTTACGCCGTCTTCGAGCCCTACAACGCCTGTGAGGAGATCATCGAGTGGGAATGCAGCGATCCCGAGATCCTGATCCCCATGGCCGGCAGCTACACCAATATTGATTACTACATCGCCGGGAGCGGCACCGTCACCATCACCGCCACCACCCGCTCCGGCATGCAGGCCTCCATCACGGTGACCGTCCGGGACGATGACTCCGCCCCCTGCACCCATATCTGGGGCAGCTGGACCGAGGCCACCGCTCCCACCATCCTCCGGGATGGCGAGGAGACCCGCGCCTGCACCCTCTGCGGCGACACAGAAACCAGAGTTCTGGAGAAGCTGGGCAATCCCTTCCTCGACGTAGAGGAGAGCCAGTTCTACTATGACCCAGTGCTCTGGGCCGCGGACCAGGACATCACCAAGGGCCACGGCAACGACACCACCTTCTGCCCGGACCTAGAATGCACCCGCGGTCAGATCGTCACCTTCCTGTGGCGTGCCGCCGGCGAGCCGGAGCCCGAAACCACCGTCAATCCCTTTGAAGATGTGGCAGCTGACAGCTATTATTGCAAGGCCGTCCTCTGGGCTGTGGAGAACGGCATCACCAACGGCTACGGTGCGGACAACATCTTCAATCCCGATGGGACCTGCACCCGCGGACAGGTTGCCACCTTCCTGCACCGCTACAGCCATGAACCCGAACCCTCCACCGCCCGCAATCCCTTCCAGGATATCAGCGAGGACGCGTACTATTACACCGCCGTCCTGTGGGCTGTGGAAGAGGGTATCACCAACGGCTACGGCCGGGATGACATCTTCAACCCCGACGGGATCTGCACCCGCGGACAGATCGTCACCTTCCTGTACCGTGCCATGAACTGATCCAGGCATCATAGATCAAGCCCACCGGCTTTGGCCGGTGGGCTTGATGATTTTGCTCCTGTCGGATATCACAGCAGCGATTCCATGACCAGCTCGCTTCCCAAGCAATAACCGTCGCGGAAGGCCAGCTCCAGCATCCGAAGCAGATACTCTTCGGAGCAATCGATATACTTCTGAAAAATATCCTTTTGCGCGGCGGTCAATCCCCCACACAAGGCTTCACGATTCCGTTCCATCAAGACGATCAAATCTTTTGCTTCCGCATCGTGTGAACCGCAATACTCGCAGGGCGCAATATTGCCGTTCCAAAGATCTGTGATCGTTTTCATCATGTATCCACCCTTTCTCTTTTTGAGATTATCGATATGATATGACATATTGTCATATTTGTCAAGTTAAAATATGACATAATGTCATTGGGTGATTTCATGGAAAACAATTTACGAAAGCTTCGCAAAGAGCACAGGTTAACTCAAGTTGAATTGCAAATGCGCACAGGCATTGAGCAGTCGCTCTTATCCAAATTTGAAAACGGAGAACGCATTCCTCCGACTGAATCGTTGATCATTTTAGCTGAATTCTATCATGTCAGTATTGATTACATTTTATGCCGCACTGACAATCCGCAGATCAACAAATAAGATCCCATTATTCGAACGTGGAAACTGTAATATGCACGGGGCTCCAAAAGAGGGGTTGGCATGAACAAAAGGGAAACAATAAGGGAAAAAACCTGCCTGCAATGGAGAAATCCAATGCAGGCAGGCTGAAAAGTTCCTATAAAAGCAGAAAACAGTCAGTAATCATAACAATTACTGACTGTTTTCTGGCAGGGGCACAAGGACTTGAATTGCCATAAAAGTCCGTTTTCCTTAACCATTGTTAACCACGTGGTGCCAAAACAACAAGTTTTCCAAACTTCTATTCCCCTAATTTAACCACCTATAACCACCCTTTATTACCCCCGTAAGGGGAAACATAAGGGGAAACCTTAATCCGTATAGCAGGTACACATAAAAAACAACACATATACAGAACCAAACAGGAGGCCAATATGAATCATTTTTATGATGTACTGAAGAAGTATATTGCAGACCATCAGCCCAACTTTGGAGATGGCGAATCTGTACTTACTGAGTATTCCGCGTGAAATTGCGCACCTCGACCGCCCGAATTGAGCATCCATTCCGACGGGATTGAGCACTCTCGCCGCTGTCGTTGAGCACGGCGGTAAAATGTAGATATGCATCGCATTTTGCGGTGTAAATATCTGCA
>JAFUMG010000087.1 GCA_017473225.1 Oscillospiraceae bacterium
ATTTGAACTGATCGCGGGGCATCGACGAAAACAGGCATCTGCGGTTGCCGGTCTCGATGACATGCCCATCATCGTCCGCGACATCGACCGCAACGCGGCAACCATCATCATGGTAGACAGCAACCTTCAGCGAGAAAACATTCTCCCCAGCGAGAAAGCAAAGGCTTACAAAATGAAGTTGGAAGCCATCAAAAGGCAGGCTGGCAGGCCCGGAAAAAATTCTGCCCAAGTTGGGCAGAATTTTGAAGGAAAGACCTCCCGCGCCCAAATCGCAGAAAACAGCCCGGACAGTTCCTCCCAAATCCAACGATAGAGCTGAATGATTGGTAATGTTTGCCCCGCATAGAAGCAATCATTTTCTGCGACCAAGACAGCATTTCGATCTGGAGGTTCTGGTCCTTGCGAGGTATATGTGTGACCTTGTTTTGTGACACCATTCCAGATTTTGGGGGCTGCTACTAACACTTCTCGGCCTGCATTGATCGCGGCAACATTGATTTCACCTTCTGCCACACAGCCTGCATATTTGATAAGGGTTTCCTCATCCAAGATGATTGTGTGGATTTGTGTCCGGACCATCTCTTTCTCAATGCTTAAAAGCTCACGAATGTCATTATACTCTTTAACCTGGCCTTTATAGCTGTCAGCATAAATCGTAGATACCTGCTGATTGCCGCTTACTTGAATATTTGAGATTGTGTTGCTTTGAGTCGCATAGCATCTTTCTATGTACTCTTCTTCTGTATAGAAAGCGTTATTATCCGATGCTAAGTAGTAACTTTTATTGTCCAAAAGAATTGCTACATCAATATACCGTTCGATTTCAATGTGAGATACATTAGGTAGCTTCCGAATCTGAGCAAGGCTTTGATTCGAAAGAGGATGATTCGGAAGAATACTTACATAGCCGGACTGTCCATTATTTTGCGTTGTTATCACAAATGCGGGTGTATCTTTTACGATAAAAGGGCTACCTGCATTTACACAAAAAATGGAACAGACAACACAAAACAGCATTACCCAGCCTGTTTCCGGGCATGGGCGCCGAAGCCATCCTTGACGGCAACCTTACCATTGTCAAAGATAACCCGTCTGGGGACACCGCCGAAGTACTGGAATACCTGAACAAGGGCATCCAGAAAGCTCTCCTCGTTCTGCCTGCGGTAGGCCAGTACCATGGGAGCGCCGCTGTAGCAGAGTCGGGCGCAGAACAGGTTGACTACCGTTTTGACACCACTGAGATAAACTGTAGCTTCGCCCCAGTCAATCTGCATGGCATCTCCTGCAGGAAATACCAACGGTACAAAGGCTTCCTGGGGTTTCTCTCGGAGTTCTCTCACCAGCCGTCTGACGGTTGTTTCACCGCCGGTGAAGCCGCATTCTGCTACCAGGCGGTCGTAGATGCGCTTGGCGGTGTGGTGCTGCTTCCTGGGATTCCGGGCGTCTTCGTCCAGACACGTCCGAACAAAAGCAACCACATCCTCAGTCAGCACGGAGGCTCCCCGGTTGTAGTCTTTGCGCTCCCAGGGAACGCTGTCACCGTCCCAGTATTTCTTGACGGTATTGCGGGAGATGCGCAGTACTGCGGCGATCTGCCGCTGGCTCATGCCATCCAAACGCATCTTGCGGATCTGTTTGTAAATTTCCACTGTAATAACCACCTTTGCTCGCCCCCTACATAGTCTGAGACTATTATAGAGGACCATTTCCGGTGGCTCAATTATTCATGAGCGTATAGCGGCGATGTGGCTCACTTTTATATTAGCGTTTACAGTAATTCAGCATGGTTATGATCAGGCTCCGGAAGTTCTCCAAGCGCTAAACTTACGTTTTGCACTTACAAAGAGCCATCCGTTTGGATGGCTCTTTTTCTATACCCTTAACAGCACGACAACGAAACCGCCGCTCAGAAGTCTCTGAGCGGCGGTAATCTGTTAGGAATCAGCTTATTTCAGCTTCGGATTCAGGGGCATCTCCCAGCCGTGGTGGTCGGTATGCAGCAGGTGGTGGGACTTGTGGCCCAGGGGCTTTTCCAGGTACTCGGCGTAGAGAGCCTGGACGTCGGGGTTCTCGTGGGAGAAGCGGAGCTTGGCGTTCTTGTCCAGGGTCCACAGGATGTTGCCCCGTTCTTCAGCCATCTCGCAGCCGTCATGGATGGGCTGACCGCCGCCGCCGGCGCAGCCGCCGGGACAGGCCATGACCTCCACGAAGTCGTATTCCACCAGGCCCTTGTTGATGGCTTCCATCAGCCGCCGGGTGTTGCCCAGGCCGCTGACCACAGCCACCTTCACCTCTCCCGCTCCGGGAATGGTGAAAGAGGCTTCCTTCCAGCCGTCCATACCCCGGACCGCCGTGAAGGTATCCGGATCCGGGTTGGAGCCGGTGACCAGATAGTAGGCAGACCGCAGGGCCGCATCCATGACACCGCCGGTGGCGCCGAAGATCACCGCGGCGCCGGTGCCGGTGCCCAGGGGAGAATCAAACTCGCTCTCAGGCAGCGTGGTGGGATCCACATTCTCGCCCCGGAGCATCCGCTCCAGCTCCCGGGTAGTCAGGACGATGTCCACATCGGGATCGCCGCAGGCGTCGTTCTGGTTGGGCTGGGCGCACTCGCTCTTCTTGGCGGTGCAGGGCATGATGGAGACCACGAAGATCTTGTGGGGGTCCACGCCGATCTTCTCAGCGAAATAGCTCTTGGTCACCGCGCCGAACATCTGCTGGGGAGACTTGGCGGTGGAGAGATTGTCCACGAACTGGGGATACTGGCTCTTGACGAACCGGACCCAGCCGGGGCAGCAGGAGGTGAACATGGGCCAGGCGTACTGGTCTTTATGGGTGAACCGCTCCAGGAATTCGCTGCCCTCCTCCATGATGGTCAGGTCGGCGGTGAAATTGGTATCGAAGATGTAATCAAAGCCCAGTCTTCTCAGGGCGGCGACCATCCGGCCGGTGGTGGCCTGGTCCTTGCTCAGGCCCAGATTCTCCGCCCAGGCGCTGCGGACCGCGGGAGCCACCTGGACCACGGTGGTGATCTCAGGATCCTTCAGGGCCCGATAGACCTGCTGGGTGTCATCCCGGCCCCGGAGGGCACCAACGGGACAATGGGTGACGCACTGGCCGCAGAGGGCGCAGTCCGCATCCTTCAGCTTCCGGTTCAGGGAAACGCCCACGGTGGTACGGCTGCCGGTGCCCACCACGTCCCAGATGTGCATCCCCTGGACCTTGTCACAGATCTGGATGCAGCGCATACATTTGACGCATTTGCTCTCATCCCGGATGATGTAGTTGGAGATGGACCAAGGCTTGTTGGGGATATTCTTGGGATAGGGATTATAGATCAGGTTATTGTCCCGGGCCAGATCCTGCAGCGTGCAGTTGCCGTTGCGGATGCACAGGGGGCAATTGCTGTCATGCTGGGAGAGGATCAGGCGCAGGTTTACCCGGCGGGTCCGCTTGACCCGGTCGGTATTGGTGTGTACCACCATGCCCTCGGCCACCTTGGTGGTGCAGGCGGGGACCAGGCGCTCCAGGCCCTCCACCTCCACGACGCAGATGCGGCAGGCGGCGATCTCGTTCACTTCCCGCAGATAGCACAGCGTGGGGATCTTGATGCTGACGGTTCTGGCAGCGTCAAGGATGGTGGTGCCGGAGGGAACCGTGACCTTCATGCCGTCAATTGTCAGATTTACCATTTTTCCTTCCTCCCTCCCTTGAAGTTGCCATAGCCGAAGTAATCGCACCGCAGGCAGCGGGTGGACTCGATCATGGCCTCCTGCTCGGTCATCTCGCACTCGATGCAGGAGAAGTCCTTCTTCCGCTCGCCGGCCTCCCGCTCCAGCAGGTTCACCCGGCCATGGGGCGGCTTATTGTTGAACCTGGGCGTCGGGACCTCCACATCGGTGGTGATCTCATGGTGGAAGCCCAGATATTCGTCGATGTTGGCCGCAGCCACCTTACCGGCGGCAATGGCCCGGATGGCGGTGGCGGGACCGGTGACGCAGTCGCCGCCGGCGAAAATACCCTCGCCCGCGGGGATGCGGCTGTCAGCCTGGGCCGCGATGGAGCCCCGGTTGATCTGAATGCCCATCTGCTCGAAGCCATGGGTCTCCACGCCCTGGCCGATGGCCAGCACGATCAGATCCGCTTCGATGCGGTTCTCGGGCAGATCCGCCTTCATGGGGCGGGGCCGGTAGGCCTTGTCCATGGGGCCAATAACCTGGGGCTGGGTCCACAGGGCCACAGCGCAGCCGTTCTCATCCGCCTCGATGCGGACAGGAGCCTGGAGGGTGAGCATTTCCACGCCCTCCGCCAGCGCGCCTTCCACTTCCTCGGGCAGGGCGGTCATGTCGGTCTGACGGCGGCGGTAGACACAGCTGACCTTTTCCGCGCCCAGGCGGACGGCGCTGCGGGTGACGTCCATGGCCACGTTGCCGCCGCCGATGACGACCACCTTCTTGCCGGTGAAGTCGGGCATATCGCCGTCGCCGATGCGGCCCAGCATTTCCACGGCGGAGATGACATTCTTGCTGTCCTCCCCTTCCATGCCGGTCTTCTTATCGGTCTGGGCGCCGATGGCGATGTAGAGGGCGTCGTTTTCCGCCTTCAGCTGATCGAAGGAAATATCCTTGCCCACATCCACGCCGGTGTGGACGGTGATGCCCACGGACAGGATGTTGGCGATCTCCTCATCGATCTTCTCCCGGGGGAACCGGTAGGCGGGGATGCCGTAGCGGAGCATGCCGCCCAGCTTCTTGTGGCGCTCATAAACGGTGACCTCGTGGCCCATGAGGGTCAGGTAGTAGGCCGCGCTCAGGCCGCCGGGGCCGCCGCCGATGACGGCGACCTTCTTGCCAGTCTTGGGAGCGCAGGGAGGATTGGGCACGAAGCCGGCGTTGTTGACCGCGAATTTCTTCAGGCCCCGGATGTTCATGGGGTTATCCATCATGGTCCGGCGGCAGCGGGCTTCGCAGGGATGCTCGCAGATGTAGGCGCAGGCAATGGGCCAGGGGTTGTCCTTGCGGATCAGCTTCACCGCGTCGGCATAGCGGCCGGCGGCGATCAGGCTGATATAGCCGGGGATATCCACGCCCGCGGGGCACAGGGCCACACAGGGCACCGGGTTCTGAAGGGAGCCCAGGCAGTGCTTGTCCTTGATATGGGAGATATAATCGTCCTCAAAGCCCTCGATGCCGTCCAGGACCAGCTTGGCAGCATTGGTGCCGATGGCGCAGTCGGTGGAATCCACGATCACCTTGGCGGTGGTGCGGATGGTCTCCAGAGTCTCCATGGTGGCCTCCCCGTCCAGCACCTGACGCATCAGGGTGCTGAGCTGGCCAAGGCCCACACGGCAGGGGGTGCACTTGCCGCAGGACTGGGCGTGGCACAGGTTCAGGAAATTCAACGCCATGTCCACAGGGCACAGGCCGGGAGGGCTGGCGGCAATACGGCGCTCCATATTGCCGTACAGGTTGTCCACCACCGCCTGAGCCTGGCTGGGGGTGCGAATCAACAATCTGCTCATAATTTTTTCACTCCGTTCATATGGGTTATTCTAATACTATTTTCAAATTGAATCTTTAATTTCAATTTGAAAGACACCACCTGACGGTGCTGTCGATTCTGTTATTTTCGAAATAGAAAATAACAGAATCCCGTCTCATATTGATCTTCATATTAAAATCTTCAATGCTTTGCCTTAAAGATTTTAATTGA